>CAMYUO010000200.1 GCA_947302065.1 uncultured Clostridia bacterium
AAAAAGAGGATGCCGATTCGGCATCCTCTGATGTTTTTTATGCCCAAGGGTCTGCGGACTTCGGCTCTCTGATATCCGAAAGCAGGAACTGCTCCCAGAGGAACCACTGACCTGTCGAACCCTGCTGACGCAGCTGTACCTGACGGATGCTGTCTGCTCCGCCCGAACGGATATGCATTGTTGCATAACCCTCATTCTGATAGGTGTAAGGGTTTGTCTCAATTGTGATAGTGAACGGCTGAGACGGTGTGTAGTCGTTGTCAGGTGTTGCACCGTGGAAGAATGAGAACGGCTTGTACGGCTTGCCTTCCATTCTGTCACGCAGGAACTGTATCTCGTGAGGTGACAGAGGACGAGGTCCCTTGAGGAAGTTGAGCATGTCAATGCCTATCTGCGGTGCTGCAGCGTAAGCGCAAAGTGCGCATACAACGAGAGCAGCTGTGTCATAAACAGACTTGAGCTGTCCCTGCGGCAGAGCCTTCATTTCCTCAACGCTCTCGGGAAGTCTTTCAAACGTGATGGTCTTAGGACCTGTTTCCTTTCCCATGTTGGATACCGCACCTGCGAGTCCGCCTGCGGCTGCGTTTTTGAGATTGTCGAAAATACCCATAATCAAAACACTCCTTTATTTATACAGTTTATTTAAAACCTTTGACACATTATATCATAGATTTAGTGATATTGCAATAGTAAAAAGCAGATTTTTTTCACAAAATGGCGCCTTTACATTTGTTAAGGTTTGTGGTATACTCTTTTTGAAACAGACAGAAAACGGGGTGACAAGCTTGTTTGGCAGGTGGAAAGTTTCTTGTGAAAATACATCTTCTCTCACAGCAAAGAATTTTGAGCATAACAAAAAGCTCTGCGCAAAGCTCGGCAGCGGCATGCTCGGCGGACAGGAACACGAGCCTGTGTGCTCTATGCGCTACGGCAAATATGATATGCACCATTGCGGCTGCGAGATAATCGCCGTATATAATGCGATGAAACTGCTGCATATGCCGCAGGATCTCGCCCAGCTGATATGCGAGTTCGAGGTCAACAAGCTTGCCTTTCTGCTCGATTCCGCCGTGTTCGGCTCCGACCCGAAAAAGCTGCGCAGATTTTTCGATGCGCACGGTGTGGGCTATGAGTATTATACCGACAGAGAGCATTTTTACGATAACGCATCACGCTCTGCGTTCGGCATCGTCGGCTTCTGGATAAACACATACTCCAAGCACCCGTTCAACCGCTTCAGCTCGGGTCTGCATACTGTGGCGTATACGCTCGACAAAAAAAGCGGAGAGGTCAGCGTCTATAACCGCTATAACGGCGATACCAAGCCTCGCACCTACCGTGATATGCGTGAGCTTATCGACGACCGCCGCTTTATCTGCGGCTATCTTTTCCCGAATAACTGAAAACGCAAAAAGAGCAGGACAAGTTTTTAGGCTTTCCTGCTCTTTTTATATAGGGGGTGTATGTTGAAAACTATTGACAAAGCGGTGCAGTTATGCTATGATAACTAAAGCACCATATGATAGCTTGCATATCACATAAATATCATACCACGAAAAGAGCTGATTGTCAAGTGGATTATCAGGTTTATCTGAAAAAAATAAAAAAGGACAATGTCGCCGCCGCTACTGCCGCCGCCTGCGAGCTTTTGCAGGAAAAAGGCATCGAGAACGTCAAGATGACCGACGTTGCCCGCAGGGCAGGTCTCGGCGTTGCATCTATGTACCGCTACTTTGAGACCAAGGAAAAACTCATCATCACCTGCGCCGTAAAGATGTGGGAAAGGGTCATCGAAAGCATCATGCCGAGCTTCTGCACAAAAGAATATTCCGAGCTTTGCGGCTTTGAAAAGATAAAGCGTATCCTGTGCGTCTATAAAACTCTCTTTGACGAGCATAAGGACTTTGTGATGTTCGTCGCAAGGTTTGATTCTTATTGCCTCAACAACGGCATCGAAACGGACAAGCTCGCAGACTACGAGAAACTGTTCGCCCTGCTGTATGAGTATTTCTCCGAGGCTTTTGACCTCGGCATCGCCGACGGCAGCATACGCAACGATGTCGACAGACGTGTTTTCTACCTCACCTGCAACCATGCCCTTATGGCAGTCGTGCAAAAGCTCGTCTCGGGCGAGATACTTGCACAGGACGATTTTGCCGACTCAACAGAGATCGATGTGATGACCGATATCTTTATGAGCTATATTAAGGCTGTCTGATTTTTTGAACGTGACTTTAATAAACTGTCTCCGATAATCTTTGTCAGAGGCAGTTTTTCTTGTATCAGCGCACATTTTCAAATGTAAAAATTCTATGAACACTATTTACAATGCCTGTCGAAGATTGTATAATAAAGGTACAAATTTTGTATTTGGAGGTCGGAAAATATGGCTGACGAAAAGAAAGAAAAAAAGGAAAAGAAGGGTATAATCAAGGAATTTAAGGAGTTCATCGCCCGCGGCAGTGTGCTTGATATGGCTGTCGGTATCATCATCGGCGGCGCTTTCACAGCGATCGTTAAATCACTTGTTGAGGACATCTTCACTCCTCTGCTCGGAATGATCCTTGCAGGTGTAAACTTCAAAGACCTGAGTGTAACGATACCTTGGGGCAATCACCCGACCATCGTGTTCGGTCTGTTCATTGAAGCAGTAGTTACATTCCTGCTCACCGCACTTTGCGTATTCCTTATGATAAAGGCTATCAACAAGTTCCGCAAGAAGAAGGAAGAAGAACCCGAGAAGCCGGATCCGCAGATCGAACTGCTCACCGAGATCAGAGACCTGCTCGCAAACGGCAAGGCTGCAGAAGCTGCTGCTAAGCTCGAGGATAAAAAAGAATAAATGCATAAAAGCCTCCTGCAAAATTCGGGAGGCTTTTTGAATAACTGCAAAAGGGAGATAACAAATGAAACTTGAAAAGAAACAAAGATTCACGCCCGTCACCGATAAGGACAGAAAGTGCGGCGATATCACCTATCACTCGTTCAGAGGCACGACCATCTATATCCTGCACGGCAGAAACGGCGATATGATGATAGACACGGGACTTTTCCACGTCGGTCATGCCGTGAAAAAATGGGCAAAGAACTATAACGTGAAATACATTTTCATCACCCACGCACACGCCGACCACGACTGGAACGCAGCAAAGTTCAAAAAGCTGTTCGGTGCAAAACTGCTGCTGAGCAAAAAAGACTTTGCGCTGAAAAACAATTACGCACATCTGACTGCCACTCGCAGAAAATACCGCCGCAAATGCTTTCAGCTCAACATCACGGGCAGCCTTTTCCAAAGCCCGGAATACAGCGTGGATATCCCGATAAAAAGCGAGGGCAGCGAGCTGCTGCGGTCACTCGGCTCGCTCTGCCAGGTCACACAAAGGGAATGACCGCACTCAAATGCGGCGATGTGCTCTATTGCGGCGACGCTTTCACAGCGCTGTTCTATGAGCCCGAGATACCGCCGTATGCTTCGGACATCGAAACGATGAAAAAGTCGCTCAGAAAGATAGCTTCTCTCGATGTGAAATGGCTTGCCTGCGGTCACGGTCTGCCCGTGAAAATGTCAGATGCCCGCAGAGTCATAGCCGACTATCTCAAAAACTCATAAGCATAACAAAGACCTCTCTTGCCACACCGGCAAAAGAGGTCTGTTTTGTTCTATTCGAGCCACATTATCCCTCGGACCTGTGCCGTCAGATAGTCTGACATATTGACCGAGTATATCCGTGTTTTCAAATAGGCTTCCGTCCAGTCAACACAGTAGTTCCCGTAAGGGTCCTGCATCCTGAAATACGTCACGCCGTTCTTTGTATAATATCCATAGATTATCTGGAAATGATAAGCTCCGCTTGCCGTGCGCAGACCGACAAGAACAAGGTTGTCGCCATTAAGCACACGCTTGATGTCAATGCCCTGCGGTGCAGTGTTGAGCTTTGCTGTAAAGCCGTAGGACTGCGCAAGCGTCACCAGATTGGCAAGGACCGAGCCGCAGTTCTTTGCGCCGTATGCAAGCGACATCGAAACGCCCATTGCGTTCCAGCCGTTAAGGTACTGCTTTTTGAGCACGGTGTCCTTGTTGAGATTCTTGCCCTTTGCGTTGAGCAGCATCGTTGTGCTCGTTCCGCCGCAGCCGTATGTTGCCACGACCTTTCCGCTGTTTCCGCTGCCGCCGAGCTGGTTGATAGGCTCAAAGTCTATCGTTACGTCTTCACGCAGAGTCGATGCGGTGATGCTGTTAAGCACCGACAGCTTGCCTTCCCTTTTCGCTCTGACAGCAAACGTGTATTGTGTGCCTGCGGTCAGACCTCTGACGGTCGCTGAATTTGTTTCCGATGTCGCAGCGAGCTTATACTTTCCGTCGCTGCCCTTGATGTAGATGTTGTACGATTCAGCGCTGCTGATAAGCTTCCATGTCAGCGTTATCCTGTTCTCGTAAGCCTCGGTCTTTGAAACCGTGACCGTGACATCCTCGATGCTCGGTGTCCTGACCGTTACATAAACAGGCTGTGTGTATCTGCCGCCAGCCTGACCCTTGATACAT
>CAMYUO010000201.1 GCA_947302065.1 uncultured Clostridia bacterium
GGACTGTTTTAAAAGAGGGAACGCCCTGCAAGAGAGGGCGTTCCCTTACCCTGTGGTAACGTCGGTATCCTCAAGGCGACCGCAAAAGGTCGACTTGAATATGAAATCATTTTCTCTTTGGATGCAAATGCTAATGATGTTTACAAACATCAGATAGCGGACACTCCGTACACCGCTCTCCTCTTGCCTTGCAGTATTCCCTGCCGAAAAGCACCATGCGGTGACAAAAGTCCGACGATTTCTCGGGCGGAAGTATCTTGCGCAGATCGGTCTCCACCTTCTGCGGATCCTTGTTCTTCGTCAGTCCGAGCCGTCCGCATATGCGTATGCAGTGCGTGTCGCACACCACCGCTGGCTTGTGGAAAACATCACCCAGCACGAGATTGGCAGTCTTTCTGCCGATGCCCTCAAGCGTCGTCAGCTGCTCGATAGTGTCGGGTATCTCTCCTCCGAAATCGTCCATTATCTGCCTGCACATGCCCACGATAGACTTTGCCTTTGTCTTGTACAATCCGCACGGCTTGACTATCTCTGCCACCTCGTCAACATCAGCATTCGCAAAATCCTCGATGCTCTTGTACTTTGCAAAAAGCTCCTTTGTCACGATGTTCACCCGTGCATCGGTGCATTGCGCCGATAACCGCCCTGCTATCATCAGCTCGTGCGGCTTTTCATATTCCAGCGAGCACAGCGCATCGGGATACGCCGCCTCAAGCCTGCTTATTATCTCGCCGACCAGCTCAGCTATTTTCATGTTTCCTACCTCTTAAAGTCCCTTTGTCCAGAAATCCGCAGGCAGCTGCGGTCCGCCCTTTATCGCATCGTTGCAGCGGTCACATTCCTTGTCGTCACAATGCGTGATGTTCGGCATATTGCGTATCGCCCTGCTGCATATGTCAACGAACTCCTGTGCCTTGTAGCATACCCAGCGGCTGCTGCCGACAGTTATCTTTCGTGCGTAAATGTCAAGTATTCCGTCAAGGTTGCGGAAACCCTCAGAACAGCTTCCAGCCGAAACAGGCACGACTTTCCTGTTCTCGTCATATGCCCATCTCACGAACGGCACACGCCCTGCGACCTGCTCTGCGTAATGTATTATCGTCGCCTTGTCAAGCCCTACGCCCATTAGCAGCACATATCCGTCATCAGCGCAAAGCTGTTTGAGCGGTGCGTAAACATCTTTGAACGACTGCCTGCCGACAAGTCTTTTTGCGTTAGTGCCCAGCGCCGTGAACGAGTTGAGCGGATTGTTTCCCCGCACGCTTCCCTCGCTCTCGAGCACGAATTTCGGGAACGCTCCCATGTCGCCCGCAGATATCTCCTTGCTCTCGACCGTGAACGGCTTTACTTCGGCATACGACTGCTCAAGGAAAAACGAGTAATCACCCGCACCGTTCTGCTCGGGCATGAACTGCTTTGTCGGTCTTACCTCGTAAATGTCCGAAAAAGTCGGCACCATTATCGTGCAGAATCTCTCCATGAACGCATCGGTGATGCTTTTCAGTCCGTTTTTCATCGGCGCACCGAACGACCTCATCGACGAATGTATGCAAACGTCAGCTCCGCTGATGCCCAGCGTGTTTATTGCATTGACGATGTCGCTCTTACTTATCTCGGTCGATCCGAAACCTGTCATTATGTATCTCTCCCTTCAGGCTTGTGCTTTCACATCTTATTTTACAACTTTTTTGCAGTTTCGTCAATGCTTTTGTGAAACTTTAAGTTAAAAAGTTAAAAAACTTACCCAACACCCTGCCCGACCCAACGAAAATCTCGCATCTGCCTGTTGCAAAATCAAACAAAATGTGGTATACTTGACTTTGAACAAGGAGTTGACGACATGAACATCATCGGCCATTTCAGAACTATCACAACACACCGCCACGAAGTCATCAGAAACTGCTTCAAGGCTGGCATCGGCTTTCAGGGACTTTTCCACGACCTGTCGAAATATACGCCCAGCGAGTTTTTCTACGGCTGCAAGTTCTATCAGGGCACACGTTCTCCAAACGAGGGCGAGCGTGAAGACCACGGCTTTTCGTTTGCGTGGATGCACCATAAAGGCAGGAACAAACACCATTTTGAGTATTGGACAGACTACAACGCACAGACCAAGCGCCTTGAGCCTGTCAAAATGCCGCTGCGCTATGTCAAGGAAATGTTCTGCGACAGAGTCGCTGCGAGCAAGATATATATGAAAGAGAATTATAAGGATTCAAGCCCGCTCGAGTATTATTCCAAAGCAAAGGGCATCAGGATAATCCATCCCGAAACTGCGGCTCTGCTCGAAAAGCTGCTGAGAATGCTTGCGGAAAAAGGCGAGGAAAAGACATTCGCATATATAAGACATCTTAAAAAGTATTGATATTATTTGATAAAAAGGTACTGATAATGAAAGACCTGAATTGTATCCTTGCAGGACTCACGCATCTGCTCGGTCCGCTTTTGCTGCTGATACTGTGGCACAAAAAAACGCACGCAAAATTATTGCCTGCGCCTGCGGCACTCGCAGCCTGCTTTCCGGTCTTTATTCTCGGCAATGCCATAAGATCGGGTTTTGACCAGAGCTCCCCGATCTTTTTTTATATCCAGCAGGGTCTGCTGTTCGGCGTGCTCGAAGAGTGCCTCAAATTCATGATGCTGCGCTTTGCGCTCAGCGACTATGACGCCCGTGAGGACGCCGTCACCTACGGCATCGGTCACGGAGCATATGAGCAAATACTTATGGCTTTCACCTGTTTCGGTCTCGTCGGCAAAGGCACCGCAGGTGCAGCGATTTCAGCCATAGCGGTCTTGTCGGTCATCGAAAGTGCGCTCTCTGTCAGCGCCACGACAATGATGATACTTTACGGTATCCGTGAGGGCAAAACGGGGAAAATGCTCACCGCCGCTATCGCTTTTCACGCCGCAGGAAATATGTCCATGGGCATCTTCATCGACCCTGTTGCGAACACTATCACAGTTCTGCTGACCACAGCCGAGGTATATATCGCTTACCGCTGCTGGAAAGCTATGCAGCTGCCCGAGATGCACGATGATGAAACCGAACAGCGACTTTAAGCTCTTGCTTGATGCAGGAGCTTTTTTATTTATGCAAATCTTAAAAAAACCTTAAAACCCTAAAAAAAGTGTTTATACGCCGCTTTTCGTATTGACAGGCGGTCAACCAAAGTGCTATAATCAAGTCAGTTAAGGTGCATTATCATGCACGAAAAGACTATACAGAAAAAAATATAGCACGGGAGAAAGAACAAAATGAACAAAACAATTTCAAAAGCCGGCTCGGCGGTAGTTACGGTGACGGTATTCCTATTCGCACTGTTTCTGCTTATCAACTTTTCTATGGGCGGTTACTTTGTGTGCCTTATCCTGCCGGTAGGATTCATCATGATGACGGCAGGTCTTCACAACGAGATCGAAAGTGACCGCAAAGTCGCTGCGAATATCGGTCTGATACTTGCGGGAGTGTATGCTGTGTTTATTATGCTGGTCTACTTTACGCAGCTGACCACGGTGAACAACGAACAGCTGAACGAACAGGCGGAGAAGCTGTTGAAGTTTCCGAACTTCGGACTTATCTTCAACTTTGACCTGCTGGGATACGGTCTGATGGCGCTTTCCACTTTCTTCACAGGACTTGCGATGAAGCCGAAGGACAAGGCGGACAAGTGGCTCAGGGCACTTATGATGATACACGGCGTATTCTACCTCAGCTGCACATATATGCCGATGACAGGTATGTTCTCGAAAATGGCGACTCCGGGCGGAGACGGTCTCGGCGGAAGGCTCGCACTTGTTGCTTGGTGTGTGTATTTCCTGCCTATCGGGATACTTTCATTTTTGCATTTTAACAAGCAGGAGAAATAAAAATCAAAGCGTCTGCAAAATGGCAGGCGCTTTTCTATTAAAAATATCGGTGTGGGTATTGACAAGCAGGAAATTGTGTGTTATACTTATAAGGCTGTTCGGAACGGACAGCGTATAATGATAGCTACATAGAACTACTGTCTAAACTGAAATGATGGGCTTCTATGAGTCATAATTTTAGTTTAAAAGGAGGTTTTTGCAATGAGAGAGGGCATCCACCCGAACTACGAGGAGACAACGATCACCTGCGCTTGCGGCAACGTTATCAAGACTCGTTCCACAAAGAAGGACATCAAGGTAGAAATTTGCTCAAAGTGTCATCCTTTCTACACAGGAAAGCAGAAGCTTGTTGATACAGGCGGACGTGTTGACAGATTCAAGAAGAAGTTCAACCTTGACTAATCAATGCACACAAGAGCGGGTAAGTTTTTATCCGCTCTTTTTGTTTAGCAGGAAAAATGAGCACGCTACCAAAATTAATAGTTTTGATCCCGAAGGGGTGGCGATCGGAAAGCCCCAAAAACGTAAAACTTACTTTGTAATTCAAGCCGACCTTTTGCGGTCGACTTGAGGACACCGACGTTACCCCATGGTTAGGGAAAGCCCTCTCTTACAGGGCTTTCCCTCTGCCAAAACAGTCCACAGGACTATTTTGGC
>CAMYUO010000202.1 GCA_947302065.1 uncultured Clostridia bacterium
TAAGGAGGATGAGAGTATGATCAAAAACAAAGTCTTGACACCTGTCCTCGCCGGAGTTCTCGGCGTAAGTGTAGTAGGTTCGGGCGTTGGTTATTATTTCGTCAATAAGGACGGAGCTAAGCAGAATGCTCCTACCGAAACTATGGACAGCCTCAAGCTGTCGATGACACAGGCAGAAAAGAATGTAAACAATACAGTCGATGAAGTTCAGAAAGCAGTCGCAGGTCAGCTTGACTATGCTTATGACTCCAATATCAAGATCTCATTTGGTGAGGGTCTGTTCGGCGCAGGTCTGAGCACCGGCACAACTGGCGGCTTCAGCGTTGGCGCTATCGAGCTTGACACCAAGGTCAAGCAGAAGGGTCAGAACTCACAGGCTGACATCACAGCAAAGTATAACGATGCTACGATAGCAACACTTGAAACTATCTATGCAAGAGATACAAAGACAGGCTATTTCAGGATCCCCGAGATCAGCAGCGCATATATCAGCGCTACCGAGGACGAGCTGAAAAAGTCCTTTGAGGATTACGCTAACAAGTATGCCGATAAGGTAACAAAGGGATCGACCGCCAAGCTCAACGGCGACACCCAGAAAAAGAACCAGCTCAGCCTTGAAAATTTCGGCATCAAAGCTCCCGAGCTCAGCGCAGTAGATTCCGAAAAGCTCTCAAAGAGCCTCAAGGAATACTACGAGCTGTTCAAGAGCAAGCTCCCCGCTAAGAAGGACGGAGCAAACGCAAAGGGCGAGATCGACGGCAACGCTTATGACTATAAGACCGTTACCTATTCGATCACAGGCACACAGATGCAGGATGCTCTCAACGCAGTTATCGACAAGATGGCAGCTGACGAGCAGATCAAGAAGTTCTACGACGATGCGATCGCAAAGTCTACAAATAAGACTGGAACAAAGACAAAGAGCTATGCTGAATTTATCGCAGAACTCAAGAAAGGCATCGCAATCAAGGATGCCGATAAGGCTAAGACAGCAACTCTCGATATCTACTACGACGGCGAAGAGATCGTAGGCGGCGCACTCTCATACGACGGCAAGACTATTGCAAAGGCTGTTATCATCAACAGAAACGAAGTCAATGCAGTTGACGCTTTCGTTTCCGACAACAGCGGCAAGACAATGTTCACAGCCAAGGGCTCCGCTAAGCTCGTTGACGGCACAGCAAACGGTTCTTATAACATCACTGTTACTTCCGACAGCAGCACAAAGGCTTCCGTTACCGTAGATCTTGACAAGGTAGTAATCAAGGAAGACTATTTCAGCGGTACTGTTAAGATCAGCTACAACACCGCAGGTGCAAGCAAGGCTAAGTCCGGCGCTGTTACCATCTCAGGCAACTGCAACAAGGACAGCAAGGATCTTAAGTTCACAGTTGACTCAGACGGCAAGAACATGGTTACAATCGAGTTCAAGCTCAACAAGACCGAGGCAACAGACGTTGCAGTTCCGACAGGCAAGATCTTCAAGCTCGACCAGCTCGAACAGTACAAGGCTACCTGTGATTTCGAGACATTCAAGCAGAATATCAACAACGCTCTCGGCATCAACATCTTCGGTACTCTTGATAAGCTCGGCGGAATGACAAACGGCAAGACCACCACAGGCAAAACTAACAAGAAAGCCACTACTTCTACAGAAATAGATTATGAGGATATGCTGGAATCATTCGGCGACACATATGACGCTTAAACTTTCGGACATCTGAAATAAACTTATCAAAGAGCAGCTTCAACGGCTGCTCTTTTTTTGCGCCAATGAATATCATGCCCTGCTGTTTCATACTATCTAAAAGGACTTGCTTGGAGGCGATAGCGTGAACAGACAGGGTTTTCTCAAAGGCTCTATGATACTTCTCGTGACGGTGGCGGTGACAAAAGCCCTCGGTCTTGTCTACCGCATACCGCTCACACGGCTGCTCGGCGGAAGCGGAATGGGATATCTGTCGAGCGCTTTTTCGGTCTTTACGCCTGTGATGTCAGTCGCCGCCGCAGGCATACCCTCAACAATGGCACGCCTTGCTGCCGAGAACTACGCCTTTGAACGCTGTGCCAACCTGCGCAGAACGAAAAAGACGGCAATGCGGCTGTTCACGGGCATAGGTCTGGTGTTGACAGCGGCTGTTATCCTGCTGGCAATGCCTGCCGCACGCCTTTTCACAGGTCAGCAAAGCGCAGGCTACGCTGTTATCAGCCTTGCGCCTGCGCTGCTTTTCTGCACGGCTATGTCCGTCGAGCGAGGCTACTATGAGGGTCTGCACAATATGTATCCCACCGCAGTTTCCGAGATGCTCGAAACGGTTTTCAGGCTCGTGCTCGGACTTGGTGCTGCTTATGCCGCCGAGCACCATGCACTTGCAGAGTTCGCCGCAAAAGGCACTTGTTTCGGCACGCTCTGCACCGACCTCGCACAAGCAAGGCAGCAAGCGCTGCCGTTCATCGCCGCAGCCGCAGCGCTCGGCACATCGCTGTCATCGGGAATAGCTTGCATATATCTGATACTGCGCTCAAAGATAAAAGGCGACGGAATCACGCCGCAGATGCTCGCAAAGGACAGGGCAGTTGACCGCACGGGCGATATCGTCCGCAGGCTGCTTGCATACAGCACACCTGTCGCCCTGACAGCGCTGATAATGACGCTCGCAGGCATGATAGATATGCTCACCGTAAACCCGTGCGCTGCCGCCGCAATACGCAAAAGTCCGCAGACATTTTCACATCTGCTGGGCGGTGGACTGACCGAACAGATGCTGCCGAATTTTATCTACGGCTCCTATGAGGCGCTCGCCGCAGCGACAGCGGGTCTTGTCCCGACGCTCACCGCCATGCTCGGCAAAAGCGCTCTCGCTGCCGTAACAGAGAGCTTTGCAAAGGGCGACAACAAAGCCGTGGAGCAGCATATCAACAGAATGCTGACGCTGTGTGCGATGATAGCCTTTCCATCGGGGCTCGGCATCAGTCTGCTCAGCGAGGATATCCTCGCCCTGCTTTTTTCTGGAAGAACTGCAGAGATAGCCGCCGCCGCACCCAGCCTGCGCATACTCGGCGCAGCGGTCGTCTTTATGAGCCTGTCTTTGCCTTGTTTTACGCTGCTGCAAGCGCTCGGTAAAGCACGCAAAGCTACGGCCATAATGCTTGTAGGCGGCGTGGTCAAACTCATCGGCAATCTGCTGCTCATACGCCTGCCAAAGTTCACGCTCACAGGCGCAGCCATCTCAACAGTCGTCTCCGAAGCGGTCATCTGCATCGCAGTTATGGCTGTTATCTTCAGGGCAGCGCACGCAAAAATACGCCTTGGAAGCGTCATCATCAAGCCGTGTTATGTCGCTGTGATGTCTGTCGGTGCAGCATTTGCAGGCAGACAAATGATAATAAATCAACATTTATTTACAGAAAGCCGAACAATTATCACTATTTCCACGGTAGTTTTTTCGGTCATTATGTACTTAATTGTTATAATTTTGTTGTGCGAAACGCCGAAAAACGTGTTAAATCCGTGTTTTTGTAAAAAAAATCGAAAAAAGGACTTGCAATTTTCGGGAAAGTGAGTTATTATAAATGGGTACGATAAATATGCGTGTTTATCGGTACCTAAACGTTTTCGGGAGAGTAGGTCGTTTATGGAAAGTGTCATCAGACAGCTTCTTGAGAAAAAGAACTATGACGTGAATGATCTGGTCACTATCGTCAGAGTCCTCAGAAGTGAGAACGGCTGCCCCTGGGATAAGGTCCAGACTCATAAGACTATCAGGAAGGATCTTATTGAAGAAACATACGAGGTGATCGAGGCTATCGACTGCGACAGTCCCGAAATGATGCAGGAAGAGCTCGGCGACGTGCTTTTGCAGGTCGTGTTCCATACGGTGCTCGAATCAGAGCAGGGACACTTTGAGTTGGGCGACGTGACCAATGACGTGTGCAGAAAGCTCATCGTCAGACATCCGCACGTTTTCGGTGACGTGAACGTTGACGGCGTTGATGATGTCCTGCGCAATTGGGATTCGATAAAAATGGATACCAAGGGTCAGGAGACTTTTACCGATACGCTCAAAAGCGTGCCAAAGACATTTCCGGCTCTTATGAGAGCGCAGAAACTCGGCAAGCGTGCCGCAAAATCAGGCTTTGATTTTGAAAGCGCACAGCAGGCGTTCGACGGGCTGAAAAGCGAGGTCGATGAGACCGAGGCGGTGCTTTCGGATAAGGAAAAAGCGGCGGAAGAGCTTGGCGACCTGATGTTTTCCTGCGTAAATGTTGCAAGAAAACTCGATCTCGATGCAGAGGAGCTTTTAAGTCAGGCAAACGAAAAGTTTCTCAAGCGATTCGAGGCTGTGGAAAAGCTTACCGTACAGGACGGCGAGGACATTACGAAACTCTCACCGGACAGGCTCGAGGAATATTGGCAGAGAGCCAAAAAACAAAGTAATTGATGAATAGCACTGTGCTGTTCGTTAATAATAATAGGAGGTAGAATATAATGACAAAGGCAGAACTCGTAAGCAAGATTGCT
>CAMYUO010000203.1 GCA_947302065.1 uncultured Clostridia bacterium
TGTCGCATATCGGTTTGATACAATGAACAACTTTGAAGCGCTCCAGACTGACATTCGATATAGTGGCAACTATCAAAATGTGTACCACGCAGTTTCACGCTCAAGAAGAAAGAAATAAGAGATTCAGACCCGACGGTGACAGGTTGTCCCGTCGGGCTTTGTGCGCTTTCGCTTGACAAGTCTGTGGCGCTATGATATTCTTAAATCAATAGAAAAACTGTTTTATGGGGTGAGTTTATGATAGATATACTTATAACCGAGGACAACGTGGAGCTTTCGACGCTGATGAGCGACTTTCTGAGGGCTGAGGGCTACACAGTTACGGTCGCAGACAGCGGAGAGAAAGCGGTAACGATATTTGAAAAATACGGCGCAAGGCTGGTGCTGCTCGACATTATGCTGCCGGGCATGGACGGTTTTGCGGTGTGCGACAGGATAAGAAAGCAAAGCGACACGCCGATATTTATCCTCAGCGCAAAGGGCGGAAAAGACGACAAGCTCAACGGGCTGATGATAGGTGCTGACGACTATCTTGAAAAGCCGTTTGACATCGACATCCTGCTTGCAAAGATAGCAGGCGTGTTCAAGCGCAGATACTCGCTCGATGAAGTTACGAGCGGAGACCTGAAGATAAACAAGGCTGAAAAGATAGCATACAAAAACGGCGAAAAGATAGACATGACCAACAAGGAGTTCGAGCTTTTGCAGCTGCTGGTGGAGAACCCTAACAAGACGCTGACGAAAGAATATCTTTTCAACAAGATATGGGGAAGCGACAGCTTTTCAGAACAGCAGACGCTGACGGTGCATATAAAATGGCTGCGTGAAAAGATAGAGGAAAACCCCAAAAAGCCTGCACGGATACAGACGGTATGGGGTGTGGGGTATAAGTTCGTATGAAAAAATATAATCTGATATTTATCATAACGCTGATCGTTATGGGTGCAGTGTTTATGGTATCTAACATCGTCCTTGAAGACACAAACAGCGACAAGGGCAGACCTTACCGTGTTGAGATAGAAAGGCTTTGCCTTGCGATATCGCAGGGTGACGAGCCTGACATCTCAGACTGCAAATACGTCACGAACATTGAAAAAGGCAGCGGCAGCGAGCTTTACAACACAAACAGCGACTACATGATAAAGACGATCGGCAGCGTGACATACCGTTTTGACTACAAGGCATCTGCTGCGTCAAACTCACGCTCACGCCTTGTGCTGAACATCTCTCTCGGCGTGATAACGCTTGCGTTCATTGCGGTGATGCTGTTTGTCAGAGCCAAGCTGCTCAAACCGTTCAACCGCTTTTCAAGCGTGCCTTACGATCTTTCAAAGGGCAAGCTGACGCAGCCGCTTGAGGAAAACAAGAGCAGATATTTCGGCAAGTTCGTATGGGGCGTTAATATGCTGCGTGAAAACATCATCGAGCAAAAGCAGCACGAACTTGAACTGCTGAAAGAAAAGCAGACGCTGATACTTTCGATCTCGCACGACATAAAGACGCCGCTTTCTGCGATAAAGCTTTACTCAAAGGCGATGTCGAGAGGGCTTTACACAGAAAAGGAAAAGCTTGCAGAGGTCGCTGAGAGCATAAACAAGAACGCTGACGACATCGAGAAATTCGTCACCCAGCTGACGAGATCGGCGAGCGAAGATTTTATGCAGCTCGAGGTAAACGTTACCGAGTTCTATCTCGGCTCTGTTCTCGGCGAGATACAAAAGCACTACTTCCCTGTGCTTTCCGACAGGCACACCGAATTTTCAGTTGACGAATACATCGACTGCATCATCAAGGGTGACCCCGAGCGCTCTGTTGAGGTGCTCAAAAACCTTATGGACAATGCGATAAAGTACGGCGACGGAAAGTACATACACATCGGCATCACCGAAGAGGACGGCTGCAAGCTCGTGTGCGTGGCAAACAGCGGCTGCTCTCTGCCCGAGAGCGAGATGCTAAATATTTTCGACAGCTTCTGGCGTGGCTCGAACGCATCGGGCAAGGCAGGCAGCGGTCTTGGTCTGTATATTTGCAGACAGCTGATGCTCAAAATGGACGGCGAGGTGTTCGCCGAGCAGAAAGACGGAGAAATGAGGATTACTTCGGTGTTCCCGAAGGCATGAGTGCGGATAGCTGGGGGAAACCCTTTTGGAGAAGGGTTATCCCCCAGACCCCCTTCCTAAACCTTTTATAGATTTTCGGCTATCGGGAGTTTTACTCCCGACCGCCGAAAATGTCTAAGAGTTCAGAAAAGAGAGTTTGAGAAAAAACACTCCCAAGAGGGACACCACAGTTATTCACACTCAGGCGTTCGAAAATACAACAGCATTTCATCAACACAACAAGGAGTTTCAACATTGTACATTACCGAAAATGACAACCCGAGGATAGAATATCTGCGTGACAAGACGCACAGGCTGACCGTTTCGCCGGGTTGCTACATCATGAAAAACAAGTCGCACGAGATAATCTACATCGGCAAGGCGAAAAATCTCAAAAACCGTGTAAGCTCATATTTCCGTGCAGGGCAGGACCATCTGCCGAAAGTTTGGAAAATGGTGTCGAACGTATATGATTACGAATTTATCGTGACCGACTCGGAGTTTGAGGCGCTGGTGCTTGAATGCTCGCTCATCAAGCAGTACAAGCCGAAATACAACATACTTTTAAAAGACGACAAGGGTTACAGCTACATCAAGGTGACAAATGAGCCGTACCCACGCTTGCAGGCTGCTTTGCAGAAAGAGGACGACGGTGCGAGGTACATCGGTCCTTACACAAGCTCATATGCTGTGCGGCAGGCGGTGACAGAGGCAAACAAGGTCTTTATGCTGCCGACCTGTTCACGCAGATTCCCGCAGGATATCCGCAAGCAGAGACCCTGTCTTAATCATCACATCAAGCTGTGCATGGGCGTTTGCACGGGCAGGGTGTCGCAGGACGAATACAACGCTATCGTTGAGCAGGCGGTGGATTACATCGCAAGCGGCTCGGAGCCCTCGGTCAAAAGGCTCACAGAGGAAATGAACGAAGCTGCGGAAAACCTTGAATTTGAAAGAGCTGCGCAGCTGCGTGACCGCATAAATGCGATAAACAAAGCCGCTGAGAGCCAGAAGATAGTTGACGAAAAAATAAAGGACATGGACATCATCGCAATTGCGCAGAACGCCGAAATGGCGTGTGCGAGCGTGCTGATGTACCGTGGCGGACGGCTTTTTGACAAATCCGACCACTTTCTCGGTGAAAAAATGGACGCTGCGCAGATGCGTGAGCAGTTCCTTATGCAGTATTACTCGGGCAGGGAAAAGATAGTCAGGGAAATACTCATCGACGAAGAATTTGAGACGCTGGAAAACGTGCGGGAATACCTTGTGCAGAAATCGGGACACAATGTCAAGCTGTTCTGTGCGCAGCGTGGTGCGCTTGTGCGGCTGTCTGAGCTTGCACGCTCGAACGCTGCGGAGTACATCTCAAACCGCACAGGCAGGACAAAGCGTGAGGTCACGGCGCTCGAGGAGCTTTCAAAGGCGCTGGGACTTGAAAAGCCGCCGAGGTTCATAGAGTGCTACGACATATCGAACCTCGCATCGACGAACATGGTCGCAGGAATGGTCGTATTTGAAAACGGGCGACCCTGCAAGAAATACTACAAGCGATTTTCGATAAAGACGGTCGATGAGCAGAACGATTACGAGTGCATGAAAGAGGTACTGCGCAGGCGGTTTGAAAACTACTTTGCAAAGACCGATGAGGGCTTTTCGATAATGCCCGACCTGATACTGCTCGACGGCGGCAAAGGTCACGTCAATGCTGTTGCGCCGATGCTGCGTGAAATGGGCATAAACTGCGCACTGTTCGGTCTTGTCAAGGACTCACGCCACAGGACAAGGGCGGTCGCAACGGGCAGCGGTGAGATATCGCTTTCAAAGAGCCGCAGTGCGTTCAACCTTGCAACTGCGATACAGGACGAGGTGCACCGCTATGCGATAACTTATCAGGCGAAAAAGCACCGCAAAAATGCCTATCAGCTGGAGCTGACAAAGGTGCGCGGCGTCGGCGACAAAAAGGCAGCAAAGCTGATAACAACGTTCAAGACGAAAGATGCACTGAAAGCGGCGAGCGCCGACGAGATAGCAAAGACCGCAGGCGTGAACGCCGAAACGGCAGCAGAGCTGAAAAGAATCATCGACGAGATGTAGCACCATATTTATGTACTAAGTATAAAGTATGTACCCGAAGGAGTTCGGACGGGCGCAAATTTGCGCAAAGCCACCGAGAGAAAAAGGCGCTCAAATTCAAGCTGACCTTTTGCGGTCAGCTTGAGGATACCGACGTTACCACAGGGTAAGGGAAAGCCCTCTCTTGCAGGGCTTTCCCTCTTACAAAACAGTCCACCGGACTGTTTTGTAATTCACCCTTTTCTGTGCGCCTGACGAAAGAGAGTTTCGCTCTCTGCGGAGAGCGACTCGGGCGCTGCCCGAGACCCGCCACCTTTTTTTACGAGAAAAAGGTGGA
>CAMYUO010000204.1 GCA_947302065.1 uncultured Clostridia bacterium
ATAATGTGTACGATATTCTATCTGACATTCGGTGTAATCGGCTCGGCGCTCAGCGATCTGCTTGCAAGCGGTATAGATAAGCTCACAGATGTCGTTGACAAAGGACTGACTTCATATGAGATCAATCCGGTCGTACGCAGCCTTGTAGTTGAAGGAATTTTTGCAGGCGTCGGAAGTGTTCTCAGCTTTTTGCCTATAATTGTTGTGCTGTTTTTCTTTCTGTCGGTGCTTGAGGATACGGGCTATATGGCACGAGTCGCCTTTGTAATGGACAAGCTCCTGCGTAAGATTGGACTTTCGGGGCGAAGTATCGTGCCTATGCTGATAGGTTTCGGCTGTTCAGTACCTGCGGTAATGGCAACAAGGACGCTATCTTCAAACAGGGACAGAAAAATGACGATAATGCTTGTGCCGTTTATGAGCTGTTCGGCAAAGATACCTATCTACACATTATTTGCATCGGCATTTTTCCCTAAGCATGCTGCACTTGTTATGATAATCCTTTATTTTTCGGGTATACTTATCGGTATCATAGTTGCGCTGATGCTCAAATCAACGCTGTTCAGAGGCAAACCGGTCCCATTTGTTATGGAATTGCCGAATTACCGTATCCCATCACTCAAAACAGTTCTTCTGCTTATGTGGGATAAGGCAAAGGACTTTTTGCAAAAAGCATTTACTGTCATTTTTGTGGCTACCATAATAATCTGGTTCCTGCAGAAATTCGATGCACGGCTCAACGTTGTTTCTGACAGCTCAGCAAGCTTGCTGGCTCTTATCGGTAAATTCATCACTCCGATATTTGCTCCGCTCGGCTTTGGAGATTGGAGGATAACCACATCACTCATTTCTGGATTCACCGCCAAAGAGGCTGTTGTCAGCACTCTCGGCGTTCTGACACATACATCTAACACAGAGCTTCAGAATACGCTTGGCTCGATGTTTACATCTGTTTCCGCTGCAAGCTTTTTGTCATTCACACTGCTTTATACGCCTTGTGTGGCAGCAGTTGCATCAATAAAAAGGGAACTCGGTTCAAGAACCAAGACATTGCTTGTTGTAATGTTCCAGTGCGTAATTGCATGGCTTGTGGCGCTCTGCGTGTTCCAGCTCGGTTCTTTGATCATGTGAGGTGGCTGATGAGTATTGCAGATATTATCCTGATCTCTGTGATCGCTTTGCTTGCTGTACTTGCAATAATAAGCATCATAAGGCAGAAAAAGAACGGAAAA
The DNA here is from genome assembly GCA_947302065.1 of uncultured Clostridia bacterium. Taxonomy (GTDB): domain Bacteria; phylum Bacillota; class Clostridia; order Oscillospirales; family Ruminococcaceae; genus Hominimerdicola. The sequence continues at coordinate 1,233 of CAMYUO010000204.1, forward strand.
GGTTGCTGCGGGCAATGCAGCGGCTGCTCAATGTCCTGTAACTGCGAAAAGAATATCAACAAAAAAGACGGGTCTAAATGACCTGTCTTTTTTTCTTTGTCAGCATATCTTTTCAAGATTCTTTCTGATGTTCTTGATTATACGCTTTTCAAGCCTTGAAATATACGATTGTGAGATGCCAACTTTGTCAGCTACCTGTTTTTGTGTCATCTCATGACCAGTGACAAGACCGAACCGCATCTCCATAATCATTTTTTCACGCTCTTCAAGCTTGCTTATCTCTTGCCTGAGTACCTGCTTTTCGACCTCTGTCTCAATTCCTTTGTTGACTACATCGTCGTCTGTTCCAAGCACATCTGAAAGCAGCAACTCGTTGCCGTCCCAATCTATGTTCAAAGGTTCATCGATAGAAATCTCGTTTTTGTACTGTGATGCTTTTCGCAGAAACATAAGTATCTCATTTTCAATACATCTTGATGCATATGTTGCAAGCTTGATGTTTTTTTCGGGACAAAACGTCTTTACTGCCTTTATAAGACCTATCGTGCCGATAGAGACAAGATCCTCGATACCTATGCCTGATGATTCAAATTTCTTTGCTATGTATACAACAAGCCTCAGATTGTGTATTATCAGCAGTTCTCTGGCTTTCTTTACATCTGTTTTCAGCAGTGCAAATGTTCGCTGCTCTTCGTCTTTGCTAAGCGGAGGAGGGAGCTGGTCCGCTCCGTTCACATAATCCACCGTCGCTTGCTTTTCTCCGAGCAACGAAAACAAAACTCTCTCAAATCGCTTAGTAAGATCAATAATACTTATCATATCTTCACCATCTTATTTGATTATTTCAGGGTTAAATATTGCCCTTGCTTTTTTACCGCCGGATTTTGCTATGCCTATACAGCACCTGAGATCGGTATAAACAGATCGTTCGCTTGATATCACGACATCGCCCATATATGTAACAGCGATTATCCCACTGCCGCTTATCGTTTCAAACGGCAAAAGCCTGAATTTGCCTGTCATAAGCGAATCGGGCATATCGAGCCTGAAATGATAATACAGGTCATCACAGAAAAGGATCACTACCGATTCTCCCGAAAAGCTGTCGCATAGCTTGTTGCCTGTATCTGCTATCGCAGGTAGCGTAAGCTGGTAATTTCCGCAGCTGTAAGTAGCATTAAAATTGCCCGTGCTTTCTGTTGTTCGTCTTATGACCTCGACTATTGTCAGGATAACATACGTCAGAATTATCGCTAGTGTTATCTGCATGATTGAGATGTTGAAATATATGGTGTAATTGCGTACATATATCAGCTTTGAATCTGACAGATCCCACAGTATCAATACAACAACGGTATACACAAACTGCGATATCGTAAATACAACCGTGCATTTTATTAGCTGTGCAAATCCTTTGAATCTGAATGCAATCACTGCGACAAGCGGCATTCCCAGAAATTTTATGATCGTTACAGCAACAGCGGCAGGGTAGCTGTCTGTCTTTACAATGATAAGCAGAGACATAAGTCCGCCGACTATGCTTGCAATAAACAGCCGCTTGTTTGAGATTCTTCTACGCAGCAGTTTCGCTGTGATCTCAAGACACAGAAGTGTTACAACCGTATTAGTTATTACCGCAACGTCCAAGTAAACTTTCATGGCAACGCCTCCGACTTGCTCAATGACTATATTATAGCGACACAAGCCTGAGAAAAAAGTCAGATAAAATAGTTTATATATAATAAAAAATCCGACCACCTTAAAACAGATGATCGGATAATATTATTGAATTTTATCAATCAGCAAAGAAAACTGCAAACGCCTTATATGCCATATATGTGTCGATCTTTGAAGTGAGTTCGTATGGTGCGTGCATCGAAAGTACAGGGACACCGACGTCTATAACGTCCATATCGAGATTTGCAATATACTTTGCGACCGTTCCGCCGCCGCCTGCATCGACTTTTCCAAGCTCGCCCGTCTGCCACAGCACATCGTTATCGTCAAACAGTTTTCTTATTCTTGCAACAAATTCAGCAGACGCATCTGATGTGTCATATTTGCCTCGTGAGCCTGTGAACTTTGTTGCACAAACGCCGTAGTTTATCTGGCAAGAGTTTCTGATCTCAAAATTCTCGGGGAAAGTAGGATCAAATGCAGCATTCACGTCTGCAGAAAGACACTCTGAAGCCGAGATTACATTTCTGCCTTCAAAGCCATAAGTTTTAGCAAGATCGCAGATGAAGTAATTGAGATAAGACGAATTAAGACCCGTATTGCCGTCAGAGCCTATCTCTTCCTTGTCGGTAAGGCACGTAAGACATGTCTTTTTCGGAGATTTGCAATCAAGGATAGCTTTCAACGCAGTATATGCGCAGACCTTATCGTCCTGTCCGTAAGCACCTACAAGGCTTCTGTCAAAACCTACATCGCATGCCTTGAATGCAGGAACAGCTTCAAGCTCTGCAGAGATGAAATCATCCTCGCTGATGCCGTATTTTTCATTAAGGATAACCATTATATTGAGCTTGACTTTCTTTGATACCTTATCGTCTCTGAAAGGTCTTGATCCGATAAGCAGATTGAGTTCCTCGCCCTTGATGCCCTGTGCAAGTGTTCTTTTCATCTGCTCGTTTGCAAGGTGCGGAAGGATATCAGTAACGCAGAAAACAGGATCACCGGCATCTTCACCGATATTGACCGAAACGGTTTCTCCGTCAGATTTTACAATAACGCCGTGAAGCGACATAGGGATAGTTGTCCACTGATACTTCTTGATACCGCCGTAATAATGTGTCTTGAAAAGGCAAAGCTCTTTGTCCTCATAAAGCGGATTCTGCTTGAGGTCAAGACGAGGAGAGTCTATGTGCGCTGCGGCAAGTCTGATACCTTTGTCGAGCGAATCCTTGCCTATTACGCCAAGAATAATAGCCTTGCCTCTGTTAACGTAATAGAACTTTTCGCCTGCCTTATACTTCTTGCCACGGACATACTCTTTAAATCCTGCCTTTTTGGCAAGTCTTACTGACTCGATCACTGCCTCTCTTTCTATTTTGGCTGTGTTGAGAAATGCTTTGTAGTCTTCACAGAAATCGTCAGCCGCCTTGATCTGCTTGTCATCAAGAACAAGTCCGCCGTTTTTCTTGTTGCTCAAAAGCCTTTCACTCAACAGTTCTCCGTTTGTCTTTTTTGAAGTTGCCATGTGTATTCCTCCTTATATCAATCTTTTATGTCTTTCTTATCTTTAAGTTTTTCAACATACTTATTAT
>CAMYUO010000205.1 GCA_947302065.1 uncultured Clostridia bacterium
GGACTTGTAAAGGGCGCATCAAAGGGCGAAGGACTCGGCAACAAGTTCCTTGCGGATATCCGTGAGGTCGATGCTATCGTTCACGTTGTAAGATGCTTTGAGGACGACAACATCGTTCACGTTGACGGCTCGGTAAACCCTGCAAGAGATATCGAGACTATCGACCTCGAGCTTGTTTTCTCGGATATCGAGATAATCGAAAGAAAGCTCGACAGAACAAAGAAAGCAATGAAAGGCGACAAGTCGCTCGGCGAGGTCGTTGATTTCCTTGAAAAGCTCAAAGCACATCTCGAAGAGGGCAAGGCTGCAAGAGCTTATCAGATGACCGACGAGGAAAGAGCAATGCTTGCTGATACTCCGCTGCTTTCGCTCAAGCCTGTTATCTATGCCGCTAATCTGAGCGAGGACGATTTCCGCAACAATGTGGAATCAAACGAGAACTACAAGACCGTCTGCGGCATTGCCGAGGCAGAAGGCTCTGCTGTGTTCCCGATATGTGCGCAGATAGAGGCTGAGATCTCCGATATGGACGACGAGGACAAGGCAATGTTCCTTTCCGACCTCGGACTTGAAACATCGGGTCTTGACCGTATCATCAAGACAGGCTATTCGCTGCTCGGTCTTATCTCCTACCTTACCGCAGGCGAGCCCGAGGTGCGTGCGTGGACTATCAAGAAAGGCACAAAAGCACCGCAGGCAGCAGGAAAGATACATACCGACTTTGAAAAGGGCTTTATCAGAGCCGAGGTCGTATCGTTCGATGACCTTATGGCTTGCGGCAATATGGTCACTGCAAAGGAAAAAGGTCTTGTCCGTCTCGAAGGCAAGGACTACGTTATGCAGGACGGCGACATCGTGCTGTTCAGGTTCAACGTGTAAGAGGTGAGTTTTCATGAGAAAAAATGCTTTGATAATTGTGGCGGCATTAATTCTCGCACTGTTTACAGCTTGTTCTGAGGGCGGTGAAAGCGATACTGATAAGATGTCATCGAGCGTAGTCTCAAGTGAGAATATCGACTCATCAAGCACAGCCGACAGCAGTGAGGACTCATCTGAAGCTGAAACCTCAATGACTGACGACAGCTCAAATGCAGATTCTTCTGAACCCGAAACAACGAAGCCTAACGACAGCTCTTCTGAAGCGGATAAGACTTCAACGACTACCAAGAAAACATCTGACTCCTCACAAGGCGAGACATCAAAGGCTACAACAACTACAAAAAAGGCGGAGACCACTACACAGTATGTTTATATTCCGCCTACAACATCAAAGACTACCACAGCTTCTACTACAAAGACAACAACCAAGGCGACTACCAAGGCTACCTCGCAGGCAGCAAACTATGTAGGCAAGTGTAAGTTCTGTGGTAAGAATGTAACTGTAAACGACAGCATAAACCTCGATTCTTATAGAATGTGCTTTAGCTGCCGTGATGCCAAGAAGTGTTGCATTTGCGGTAAGGTTTGTAATTCAAGCACAGGCACACAGGGATACAAGAACCTCTGGTTCTGTTATAGCTGCCGTCCAGACTTGAAACCTCAACCACAAGAACCAGAAATTACAGGCACAGATGCAGACGCAAGAAGAGAAGCACAGTCAGTAGTAACTCTTACAAATAAACTTCGTGCATCGAAGGGACTTTCCCAGCTCAAAACAGATAGCAGACTTACTAACGCTGCTATGGCAAGAGCAAAGGAACTGGCTGTAAAATTTTCTCACGGCAGACCGTGGAGAGACGACACCTTTATCGAATACGAATATGGCTTTACAGATATAGGTGGCGCAGGCGAAAATATCCAAATGAGTTACGGAACTGGATACCACGACGCACAATACATTTACAACTCTTTTGAGTCCAGTTCGGGACATAAAGCAACAATGTTGAGTAAAGGATATAATTACATAGGAGTAGGCGTATACTATGTATATAAGGACGGATACAAATACACTTATGTAGCACAGCTATTCACCACCAAAGCTATTTGACAGAAAAAGGTTTCTTCATAACGAAGAAACCTTTTTGTTTGGTTGAATCGAGTCTTCAGAACAACAATTCCAAAATTTAAGAATTGGTTTTATATGTTTAATTAGGAGTTTTGGCATAAAAAAGCGCAAGACACCCGAAAAAACCGAGTGCCTTGCTATAATGAAGTGGAAAAAAGGGGAGAGCTTATTTTTCTTTGCGGATAGCCTCGGTCTCGAAGATGAACTTGACCTCGCCCTTTGTGTCATCCGCAATGCCCGAGAAGTTGTTGTATTCGCCCGATGCCTTTGTCACAGATGTGAGCTTGTCAAACAGCTCCTTTATGTCGTTGCGGTAAACGCTCATTATCTTGTCGATAGCCTCGGTCTTGAACTTTTTGATGCCGTCCTCAAGCTGCTTTGCGCCGTCGTCAAGCTGTTTTACGCCGTTTGCGAGCACGCCGCTTTTATCCTTGAGAGTACCGATACCGTTCTTCAGCTCAGTGCTGCCGTTGTAAAGCTTGGTAGTGCCTGCATAAAGCTCATTAAGCTTTTCAGCGAACAGCTGAGTGCCTGTCTTGAACTGTGCTGCGCCTGCCGAGAGCTGACCGATGCCGCCCGAGAGTGTCAATGCGCCGCTGTGCAGCTGACCAAGTCCGCCCGAAAGCTGAGTCGTTCCTGTGCTAAGCTGGGTCGCACCTGTCGAGAGCTGACCGAGTCCGCCTGCAAGCTGGTCAACGCCGCTTGCTGCTGTGCCGATGCCTGCATTAAGCTGGTCTGCACCGGTTTTCAGACTGCCAAGACCGCCTGTGATAGCCTTTGAGCCGTCGATGATACCTGTATTTTTCTCGTTGAACTTATCGTTGAGAGTTGTCAGACCGCCGTTAAGCTGCTGTGCGCCGCCCTGTACCTGTGCAAGCAGCTTGTCTGTGCCGGCAGCAACTGCCGATGCACCTGCGCTGAGCTTCTGTGCGCCGTCCGAAAGTGCAGCGACCGATTCCTTTGTGGTGCCGGAAACTGTTTCAAGCTTTGTTACGCCGTCACGGATAGTCGGGTTTTCGGGGTCTGTGCCTGCTTTGAGCGATGCAAGCACCTGCTTCTGTCCTGTGATAGTCTGCTGAAGTGTTCCTATCGAGACGGTCAGTGCCTGTCTCTGTGCAGGGTCTGTTGTTTGCGCAAGTACGTTTGTAAGTGCTGTCAGTACCTGCTCGTTTGCGCTGATAGTAGTTTCAAGACCTGCGGCTGCTGAGTCAACGCCTGCACCGAGCTGCTGCATCTGCTGGGGCAGACCTGCTGTCATCTGGTTGAACTTTGCAAGGTTAGTGCTGAGAGAAGCAGCGCCTGCCTTAACGCTTGCTGCGCCGTATGCAAGGGTAGTCTCCTTGGTCTTATCCATCTGCGCAGTAACGCTGTCGTAAAGTGTCTTTGAGCCTGTCTGGAGCTGTGCAACGCCCTGCTGTGCGGTCTGCAAGCCTGTTGTCAGCTGTGAAGAGCCTGTGTAAAGCTGACCTGCGCCGCTTGCTATCTGCTGTGCGCCGGCTTTCAGCTGTGCAGCACCCGATTTGAGTTCGGGCAGCTTTGCATTTATCTGACCGAAGCCGTTTGTGAGCGCCTTAGCACCCGCTGCTATCTTTTCTGCGCCTGTCTTTGCCTCACCGAGCTTGGTCGCAAGCGTTGCAGAACCTGTCTGCAATGTGCCGATGCCGCTTGTCAGCTTGTCGGTCGATGCGCTGAGAGTAGCTGCACCGCTTGCAAGCTGCTGTGCGCCGTCGTTTGCGCTCTTGAGTCCGTCTGAAAGTGTGCCCGAGCCTGCATAAAGCTTGTCGACACCGTCTGTGAGTGTGGGAACAGCGGCATTGAGCTGTGATGTGCCGCCGTGCAGCTTTTCAGCACCGTCAGCCAGCTGCTTAGCACCGTCTGCTGCCTCGCCTAGTTTCTTTTCTATCTCGTTGACTATATCTGTTGTGTCGATGTCTACGCTCGAAAGCAGGTTGCTTGTTGCGAGTGTGAAAACTGTCGGCATCTCAAAGTTCTTTACATCGGCTGACAATTCGATGAATTCCGGTATCTCGATGCCAGCCTCGTCAATCTTCTTTGATGTTGTCGGAGCGTTCTTTTTAAGGTCTTCCTTTATCTTGTCAGCGCCGATGCTCTCAGCAAGACCCGGCATTGCTATGCCGATGAAAATCTGCTTGTTGCCGTCTGAGATGACCTTGCCGTTTGTGATAGAAACGTTTGAGAATACGCCTCCGTCAAGGATAGAGCCTGTGGTCATGATAAACGGTGTCTTGACCTTCTGCTCCTTGCCGTTAACGGTTACTGTCTGCTCGGTCTTGTTTTCAAAGTCGTATCTGATTGTTACCTTGCCGCTTTTGCCGACCAGCTGCTCGGGGGATATCTCTGTTCCGTCAACTATGATCGTTTTTTCATAAACGCCGCCGTTTGCAAGTATCACTTTTTCACTTGCCTTGTTATCGGGATAGCAGGTAACAAGAAGCCTGTTGATTCCCATGCTTTTCGCAT
>CAMYUO010000206.1 GCA_947302065.1 uncultured Clostridia bacterium
TGTTGGCATCAACGAAGAAGTTCATGTCTATCTTGAGTATATCAACAGGGATATTCTTGAGCATGCTCAGTGACGAATAACCGCTGCCGAAGTCGTCCATCATTATCGAGAAGCCTTCGCCCTGAAGTCTGTTGATGGCTTTTTCCATTATCTCAGGGTTGTCCGTATAGGCGCTCTCTGTAAGCTCGATATTGAACAGGTTATGCGGCACCTGATACCTGTCAACGAGCTTTATGATATTCTCAACAAAGTGTGGGTTATAGATATTAACTCGTGAAACGTTGACTGAGATAGGGTTAGGCTTTTTGCCCTGGTCTATCCAGCGTTTGAGCATCTTGCAGGCTTCTTCCCAGACGTAAGCATCGAGCTTGACAACGAAGCCGTTCTTCTCAAACAGCGGGATAAAGATGCCCGGCGGTATCATGCCCTTTTTAGGGTGTATCCATCTTACGAGCACCTCGCCGCCTGCGGGCGTATTGGTCATAACGTTATACTTTGGCTGGACATAGATAGTGAACTGGTTGTCCTGCAAAGCGTAGTTCATATCGTTGACGATCTCCTGCTCCTTTTCGATGCGCAGGCGCATATCGTCGTTATAATACTCAAAGTAATTGACATAGTTGCCCTTGCAGTGCTTTGCGGCAAGGGTCGCTCTGTCGAACATTATCGAGACGGGGATATCCTCCTCGCCGGTGATATAGATTCCGAAACAGGGCACGATATAGTATGCGCTTGAGAAATTCTGCAAAGCATTCATGCTTCGCATAACGAAATGCTCGACAGACTGCTTGTCCGAAAACGGCACGCAGATGCCGAATATGTCAGCCTCCATGCGTCCGAATGCGCTGCCGATATAGTCGGCGGTATTTACACGCAGGTGCTTGGCAATATATTTGAGCAGTGAATTTCCTTCATCCATTCCGAAGAATGAGTTTATGAGGCTGAAATGGTTGATGTCGAGCCTTATGATAGCAAAGCGTTTATCTGGGTGTTCGCTGATGAGCTTGCGGGTATCCTCATAGAACTTGTCCTTATTGGAGATGCCTGTGAGGGTATCGAACTCGGCAACATATTTGAGCTGTTCAAACGCAGAAAACTGGCTGCGCTCGATAGCGTTCTTGATGCGGAAACGCAGCACCTGCGGTACAAACGGTTTCTTGATGAAGTCCCACGCACCGTAGGAAAGTGCTTTTATCTCGTTATCGGCGTCCTCGCCGCCTGTGGTGACAACAACAGGTATCTTGCTCAGTTCGGGGTTGACACGCAGTCTTGCCAGCACCTCAAAGCCATTCATTACGGGCATATCAAGGTCAAGCAATATGCAGGAGATCATATCGCTGTCTCTTTCAAGGATATTCATAGCCTCGCTGCCGTTCTCTGCCTCGATTATATTGTAGGTCTCGCTCAGCAGCTTTTTCAACAAGGCACGGTTTATAAAGGCATCATCGACGATGAGCACCGTTCTTGCATTCTCCATTGCCTGCCCTCCTTTGTTGGCACACTACATTACATAGTGATTATACCACATTATTGCGTACATTTCAAGTGATTTTTAGTATTCTTTGCACAAAATGTACATAAAAGATTAATTATGTACTGTTTACACAAATCGGGCAGGCTATTTTTGGTCATTTTCCCTCATATTTAGAGCGCAGCGAGCAAAGGGCTTTCTTCTCGATGCGTGAGACATACGAACGTGATATGCCGAGTTTATCTGCGACTTCACGCTGTGTGAGCGCTCTGCCGTCGATCAGCCCGTAGCGCAGGCGGATTATCTGCTTTTCACGTTCGTCAAGCTCGCTTTCGATGTATTTATAGAGCTGTTCGCAGCGGATAAGCAGCTCTATCCTGTCGCTGACGTCCTCGCCGCCTGCTATCATATCTATGAGGCATAGATTGTTGCCGTCCTTGTCCGAATCGACGGGGTCGTCGAAATATCTGTCAAGCGCCGTCTTTTTGAGGCTGCGGAAATGCATAAGTATCTCGTTTTCCACGCATCTGCTGCCGTATGTCGCAAAGCGTGTGCCTTTTGTATAATCAAATGTGGAGACCGCCTTGATAAGTCCTATCGTGCCTATCGAGATGAGGTCTTCCTGGTCGCTTGCGGCAGAGTAATACTTTTTGATGATGTGCGCCACGAGCCGCAGATTGTGCTCGATGAGCGTATCTCTTGCCTTTTTGTCGCCCGCAGCCATCTTTTCAAAGCAGCGGCGTTCCTCTTTGGCGGAAAGCGGTTTGGGAAATGACGAGGTATTGTCAAGATGCAGGGCGAAAAACAGAAAATTTGAGCATAAAAAATTCAGCAGCTGTATTAGCATAGCGATCACCGTACCTATAAAGATTTAGTAATCTATATGCTTTCAGATGCTGAATATGCGTTAGTGCGTTATTTCAAACGTTCGGCTGTTTTCTACGGGTATCTGACGGCACTCAAAATTCTCGATGCGGACAAAGCGCCCTTTTTCTATCGCCAGCAGCATCGCCTCGATGTTTTCTGCCGTGCCTTCGACCTGCATCTCAACGCTGCCGTCAAACTCGTTGCGCACCCAGCCGGTGACGTTGTTTTCCCTTGCGGCATAATATGCCCGATAGCGAAAACCCACGCCCTGCACTGCGCCGTAGAATTTATAATATCTGCGGATCACTGCCATTTTCCTGCTCCTTTTCACTGCTCTTGCATCATATTATTGGTGATATGTGACAATTTGATTGGGGACTCTCTTAGGGAGTGCTGTTCTCCATACTCTCTTAGACTTTTAGTCAATTTCAGCCCTATGGGTCGCAAGACTTATAGGGCTGAAATTCATTAAGAGGTTTAGGAAAGGGGTCTGGGGGATAACCCTTCTCTAAAAGGGTTTCCCCCAGCCAAACGATTACATATCTTCGATGATATACGGTAGCTGGACGGTGAAGCAAACGCCTGTCGGCTGGGTATTTTCCACCCAGACGCTGCCGTTGCAAAGCTCAACGACTCTCTGAACGAGCGCAAGACCGAGACCGTTGCCGTCGGTAGACCTTGAATGGTCGCCCTGATAGAACTTTTCAAAGATCTTTGTGCGCTTTTCATCGGGTATGCACGGTCCGTCATCGGAGATCTTAACAACGATGCACTGCTCACTGCGGTAAAGCTTGACACCGATATTGCCGTCAACGCCCGTGAACTTGATAGCGTTGTTGATGATATTCTGCCATATCTGCGCCATAAGCTCCTCGTTACCGATGTAGGTGATCTCCTCGAGGTCGATATCGAGGTCGATGTTCTTTTTCGACCACTCAGGCTCGAGCATAACGATGATCTTTCTGATCTGCTCGTCGAGCAGGAACTTGGACTTTTTGCCGATAGTTTTCTGATTTTCAAGCTTGGTAAGCTTGAGGATATTTGTTGAAAGCTTGGCAAGACGTGACGTCTCGTCGATGATGACCTGTGTGTACTCACGGCGGTCGTCCTCGGAGATAGTATCGTCCTGCAGGAGCTTTGCAAAGCCCTGTATAGATGCCAGCGGCGTTTTGAACTCGTGCGAAACGCTGGAGATAAAGTCACCTCTGAGCGTCTCGATCTCGGAAAGCTGGACAGCCATCTTGTTGAAGTTGTTTGCCAGCATGCCGTATTCGATATCATCAGGCACACGAACACGGACTTTGAAGTTCCCTCGTGCGACCTCAGACGTTGCACGGCTTATCTCATGCAGCGGTTTGAGGATAGTTTTGCCGACGAACGATGTGATTATCGTTCCGATAACGATACAGCCGATGAACGACAGGATAATGACAAAGTTGACTATCCAGTAGAGACTGTCGTTTGAAAAGCTTTCTATATTATAATATGTATCGTGTATTTTGATGATCATTGATGCCTTTGGCACGATACCGGAAGACTTGATAAAATAGCCCTTTTGCTCGAGTTCCTCAAATCCCTCTGAGACTCTTTTATCTGTATTCTTTATCTCTGATGACGTAAAGCTCGAGTTGGTGACGAGCGAGATGACCTTTTCGGACGAATACTCTTTCTCGTCGAGCTTGGTGCTGAGCGTGTTTATGGACACAGCCATTTCGGAGAGCTGCTCCTCGGCGCTTTTGCGCATTATCGGTGAAAAGATGAACAGCAAAAGCGAGATCGAGACAGTTGCAGAAATGAGCATGACCATAAAAAACATAAAGGACAGCTTAAATTGCAGAGTCGTTTTCATTTTACGATATTCCCTTTCTGCGCATCAGAGTTTTACAGCCTTATAGCCCAGACCTCTGACGGTCACGATGTTAAAGTCCTTGCAGTTTCCGTAGCGTTCACGCAGACGCTTGATATGCACGTCCACCGTTCTCTCATCGACTTCCTTTTCCATTCCCCACAGCTCGTCAAGCAGCTGGCGGCGTGTGAATATCTTGTTCGGATAGGAAAGCAGCTTGAACAGCAGCATAAATTCTTTTGACGGGATAGTTTCTGCGCCTTTGCCGATATTTACGGTCTGTGCGTCATAATCGAG
>CAMYUO010000207.1 GCA_947302065.1 uncultured Clostridia bacterium
GCTTACTTCGATCGATCTCTCCAACAACCCGAAGATGAAGAGACTGGATATCTGGAATAATGAGGGACTTGGCAATGTTGATATCAGCGGTCTGAAAGAACTGCAGTATTACAACTGCGCCGCTAACGGTCTTACGTCTCTTGATCTGAGTAAGAACAAGGAGCTTAACAAGCTCAACTGCGGCTGGAACCCGAATCTTGGCAAGCTTGATGTATCAAAGAATCCGATGCTTGCGAGCCTTATGTGCAACAGCTGCGGCATTCAGAAACTCGATATTTCAAAGAACCCGTATCTGCGTTATCTGTTTATCGGATCGAACAATATAGAGACCGTAAATATCGGCAAAAACCCGTATCTTATGGATGCGTACAAAAAGGGCGTATATGAAGTAGAGTATACTACATATCCCGACGGAACGGTTCCAAGCGGTGTTTCATGGACATATGACTACGGCGGAGAGTCCTCGACAGGTGATGACCAGAAGCTTTACATCTGGGTGGACAACGGTGTCAAGGTGACAACGACAGGATCTGTTGACATCAACAGCCTGTATCCCAATCAGGATGCAAACATCAAGGACACGTCAAATCTGCTGACAAGGGAAGCTTTTGTAAATGTCCTGTATGAAATGGCAGGCAAGCCGAGCGTTGCAGGCTTGAAGACGAGATTCAAGGATGTCAAGGCTGGCTCTTACTACGAGAATGCTGTCAAGTGGGGCGAGAAAAACAACATATGCATGGGTTATCCTTATTTCTCATCCGATAATTTCGGTGTCGGCAAATATATCTCGAGGCAGGACGCTGTGTTCATGCTGATGAGATATTCAGAGTACAAGGATTACAAGCGCAGCATAGATTTCGGCCGAAGCGACGATTATCTCGATTACTATGAAATTGATTTCGATCATTGGGAGGCTATCTGCTGGAGTGCGACATGGCACATCATGGAGGGCAAGGGTCCCAAAGGCTCAACAAAGGCTGAGCAGAAGATAGACCCATACGGCAAGGCTACTATTGACGAGCTTAAAACGATGATAGCAAACCTGTACGATGTAAACAATGTCAAGGCTAAAGTTCCTGCTATCGTTCAGCCGGGCGTTGTAAAAGCAAATATGGTGCGTATTTCAGGCAGCGACAGATATATAACGGCTGTGAACATCTCAAAGAAGCTCACGAGCAAGGCGACTACTGTTGTGATTGCAAACGGCACGAGCTATGCAGATGCACTTGCGGGTGTTACGCTTGCTGACCAGCTGGGTGCACCTATCCTGCTCACCGCAAAGGACAGCATCAGTGCAGGTACACTTGCAGAGATAAAGCGCCTTGGAGCAACGAGTGTTAAGATACTCGGCGGCACGGGTGCTGTGAGCCAGAAGGTAGTTCAGTCGCTTATCAACAGCGGCATCAAAAAGGAAAACATCGAGCGTATCGCAGGAGATACACGTTACAGCACAGCGACAGCTATCGCACAGAAGCTGAGCAAGACCCCGACAGATGTGTTCTTCGTAGTTGGCGACAATTACGCAGATGCGCTTTCGGTAAGCACTGTTGCGGCAGTAAAAGATGCTCCTGTATTATATCTGACAAAAAGCGGTGCGCTCAATGCTGACACTGCGAAATATCTTGCAAAGCTAAAGGGCAAGGTAAAGAACGCTTACTTTATCGGAGGCGCAGGCGTTATCAGCGACGATATGATGACTAAGGCATACACTGCTCTCGGTCTCAAATCCGGAAAGAGAATTTTCGGTGCTAACAGATATGAGACAAACATTCAGATAAACAAGACGTTTGCATCTGTTCTTACAGGCAAATCGGTATGCGCTGCAACGGGAACTGATTTCCCTGATGCACTTGCAGGCGGCGTGTTCGCTGCAAAGAAAAAGGCTCCGATGCTGCTTGTTTCCGGCAGTCTCACAAGCGGTCAGGCTGCATATCTCAAATCTAAATCTGCTGATAATGTATATATTTTCGGCGGCACAGGTGCTGTGTCTGCTTCACTTGCAAACAAGATAACAGCGTCATGCAAATAAAAATCAAAGAGTCAGTCTTACAAAAGGCTGACTCTTTTTATGTTGGTCATTCAAATCATTCGTGGAGCATATACTGCGTGTCGGCGTCGATAAGTCTGAGCATTGCTGCTGCGGGTACCGGGTCGAACTGCGTGCCGATGTTGTTTTGTATCTCGCTTCGTGCGACTTCCTGCGGCAGATATTTACGATAACTGCGGTTTGAGGTCATCGTGTCGTAGCTGTCGGCAACAGCGATTATCTTTGCCATAAACGGTATCTGATCGCCTGTCAGGCCGTCGGGGTAGCCCTTTCCGTCGATACGCTCGTGGTGGTAGCGTGCACCGATAGAAAGCTCGGGCATACTCTGGATCTGCGAGAGGATCTCATATCCGTAGATCGGGTGCTGTTTGATCTTGTCGTATTCCTCATCGGTGAGCTTGCTTGTCTTATTGATTATAGCATTCGGAATGCCTATCTTGCCGATGTCGTGCAAAAGACCCATGTAATATACATCTACCTGCTGCTGCTTGGACATTCCAAGCTCTTTTGCGATCATCATTGAATACATTGCCACGCGGAATGAGTGACCGTTGGTGTATTTGTCCTTTGCGTCTATTGTTTGCGCAAGCGCTTCCATGACCTCGGTGGTCAGCGTTTTGATATGCTCTGTATACTGGGTTATCTCGTGCGCAAGCTCGCCGACGTCGTTCGCAAGCACACCTATCTCGTTGCGTGTTTTTATCTTTTTGAGCAGTTCCTGTGCGGCGTCGCTGTCCTTGTCATTCATATACTGTCTTACAGTTTTCTGAACGTTTGAAAGCGGCTTGATTGCTATGCGGTTGATAAGCAGCATCAGTATCAGGCAGCACAGCAGCATACCTGCGAGCATTAGTCCTGCCATCAACCATATCTGATTGATGAGCTGTGAGTGGAAATCGTCCCAGTTGTAGTTTATCGCCATGACAGCTTTCAGTTCGCCGTCGTAGACAAGCGGCTTATAGCCGATGTAGTAGTTGCTGCCGCTTTCCCATTCTGCCTTGGCGACCTCCATAGGTATTGAATTATAGTTGCCGTCAAGTATCTTTTTGATCGCAGGGTGAGATTCGATGTCTATGCTGCATCTGTCGCCGAGTATGCTGTGCGAGTCATCACGCCCTTTTGCAGCTTCATAGTATATAAATCCTCTGTCTGAGTCTCTTACGTCAAAGCACATAAGACCGCCGTATTTGAAGATGTCAGACTGACTGTCGAACTGCATTTTAAGCTGAGAGTAGACCGACGCTGCAAGCTTGACCTTTTCTTCATCGGAAAGGCGGCTGATCACCTCGGTAACGGTGGTGTTTTCAGCTCTTGCCCTATCGTCCATCTCGAAAAAGGGGATGCCGTTGTTAAATCCGTCAGCTGTGACTATCTCATTGGTGTGATTTTTGCTGTAATCAAAGAACCACGACATTATCTCGGGGTAGTTCAGCATTTCGGAACAGTAATTAAGATCACGCTCAATCATATCATCCTTGGCACTGAGAAAAGAGTTTCTTGAGCTGTAATACATGGATACTGCACTCACAGACATGCCGATGATATAAAACAGCATAACAAGTGCAAGTATCTGAAGACGAAGACGCCGCTTTGTTTTCAAATGCGATCCCTCACTTTCGGAATTTTTGAATCAGTTTTATATCATTATATCACAAATGCTCGATTTTGCAACTGTTTTTTGAGATTTTTCATCAAATTATCAAAACATTAAAAACCGCCCACGGATCATACCGAAGGCGGCAGGAAAGTTATCAGAAACCGTTGTAAAGAAAGTCTGCCCAGTAATACTGGTTCATATACTCGCACTCATATGCGTTGACAGCGCCTGCGTCAAGCTCTTTGAAACGGTAATAGTCGCAGTCGAGCAGGTCAACGTTGACAGAAAGGCTGTTGTAGCTTTTGTTTATTACCTTGTCAACACCGGCTTTTTTCAGGCTCTTGTTCATTGCGGAAATGAGCGTTTGCAGATAGCTCTGCTGGTTCTTGTCATACGGCTCGTCCTCAAAAAGTGCGGCAGCGATCTCTTTTGTCGAACAGCCGCTTCCGCAGCGGTGGACAAGATATGCAAATATTTCTTTTGCACGGCTGCGCTCGAATTTCAAAGGAGTTCCGTCAGGCAGGAATACTTCAAAGTTGCCGAAGCAGCGGACTTTCAAAAGCGTGTTGCTCTTGGGCACGATAGGGAAACGCAGATCTGCAAGCTCGGCTTCTATCTTTTCCTTTGTGACGGGCTTCATTATGTATCCGCTTGCGTGCAGTCCCATCGCCTCGCCCGCATACTCGGAAAAGCCTGTGACAAATACGATGTTCATTTTCGGGTTGACCTCTTTGAGCGCCTTTGCAAGCTCAACGCCGTTCATTCCTCTCATATGTATATCGAGAAACGCGATATCAC
>CAMYUO010000208.1 GCA_947302065.1 uncultured Clostridia bacterium
AGGTTCAAGTCCTGTCACCCGCATCAAATAATTAAGGCTGATGCAATTTGATTGCACCAGCCTTGTATTATTTTATTTGCCTATTGACTTGTTTGTTCTGCCGTGATATAATGAATGCAGACAATTTGATATGGGAATGATGTTCTCCCATGGGAAACCTAAACCGCTTATTCAAGCTGATGACTTCTGCGTTTTACGCAATAGTTATCGGCTCTTTTTTATTCTGTTTGGAGGTATTATTATGATTTTATCACTTGCGGTCATTTTTCTTGTAGGTTTGTCTGCCGCTGCAATATTTGAGAAAATAGGATTGCCTCGTATAATTGGTATGCTTGGCGTAGGAATCGTGGTAAGTCCATATGTTCTTGACCTGCTCGACTCGAAAATACTCGGCATATCCTCAGAGCTTCGGCAGATAGCACTTATCATTATACTGATAAAAGCGGGATTGTCGCTTGACCTTTCCGACTTGAAGAAGGTTGGCAGATCTGCTGTGATGATGTCATTTGTTCCTGCATGCTGTGAGATAGTCGGTTATGTTCTGTTCGCTCCGCTTCTGCTCGGTGTGAACCGTATTGAATCAGCTGTCATGGGTGCGGTACTGAGTGCTGTCTCTCCTGCAGTCGTCGTGCCGAGAATGGTGAAACTGATAGAAGAAAAATGTGGAACACAGAAAAGCATTCCGCAGATGATTCTTGCAGGAGCGTCCTGTGATGATATCTTCGTTATCGTGCTGTTCTCCACATTTGTGACGATGGCGCAGGGCGGCTCGGCAAAAGTCACTGACTTTTTGAATATCCCCATATCCATAGTTCTCGGCGTTCTGCTCGGTGCGGCAGTTGGACTTCTGATTTATTTTCTCTTTGAAAAATCATACCAGAACAAGCTCAAAATCAGAAACAGCACAAAGGTCATTATCCTGCTCGGAACATCCTTTTTGCTGATGAGTGTTGAAAATCTTGTGAAGCCCTATGTTGCCATGTCGGGATTGCTTGCTGTTGTAGCTATGGCTTGCGTGGTGAAGCTGAAAGCCAACAAGAGCGTTTGTGCAAGACTGTCTGAAAAGTTCGGCAAGCTGTGGATAGCCGCCGAAATAATGCTGTTCGTGCTTGTAGGTGCTGCTGTTGATGTTCGCTACACACTTACGGCAGGCGGTATGGCGGTTCTGATGATATTCATAGCTCTCGCATTCAGGTCTGTGGGTGTAGTCTTATGTCTGGTCGGCACGGAGCTTAACACAAAAGAACGTTTCTTCTGTGTTATAGCCTATCTTCCGAAAGCAACGGTGCAGGCAGCTATAGGCTCGGTACCGCTGTCGCTTGGTCTGCCATGCGGAAAGATAGTGTTATCAGTTGCGGTGCTTGCGATTCTGATCACAGCTCCGCTTGGCGCTCTAGGAATCGACCGCAGCTATTCTTTCCTTTTATCGACCGATATCGGTAAAGAAAAACAATAGAAGACAAAAAAGTAAGGCTGATGCAGTTTGATTGCACCAGCCTTGTTTTTTTACTGTTCGTCATCGAACTTTGTCACGCTCTGCTCGAATGCACCGTTGAATATAAACTGCACATCGAGGCTCTTGTCCTCGTTCTGATGCACAAGCACCTTTTGCACCAGCATTCACAGATCGGAATCCGATATCTTCGGCATGAAATACAAGCGTTCCGCCTACTGTATCAAAGCAAGCTGCGCCAGTCATTTGCCTTCTTCAAAACTTTTCGGATCAGCGATCCGCAGATCTACCATTTCCTCTTCACAGATCATTTCAAACTCACCTCGTTTTTTAAAGAAATTACAGGCACATCTTGAATATCTCCTCAACATCAGCAGGAGTGAGCGTTGTGAAACCGACAAGCTTGCCCTTTGCACCGCAGGCTTTCTTTGCCACATCACAGCATTCATCATAGTCCGCAGGATAGGGAGTTTGCGTCTGGATATGAAAGCTGTCCGCATTGACTTGCTTTGCGATATACTCTGCAACTATCTGTGTGTTGCCTTTCTCTATCGTGCCGACTTTGTAATTCTCATCGGCACGGGAAAAGTACTCAACAAGGATCTTCTTGCCATTACTCTCTGTCGGAGAGCTTGTTTCGGTCTGTGCCGTCACAGCGCTCTCATTAGTCTGCTTATCATCAGCTTTTGTTTCATCAGGCTTGCTGTCCTGCTTGTTCAGCTTTTCCTGCACTGCAGCCTTGTCGCTGTCGGCAACATCGGGGGCAGAAGCAGGCTCTGCACTGCCGCAGGTGGTCATGGTCAGAACCATGAATAGTGCAGAAAGTATTATTGCTATCTTATGCTTCATAAATATCACTCCTCAGTCTTTCATCTGCTCGGGATCAAGCATCTTGATGACCTTAGCCGGAACACCGCCGACTACCGCATAATCGGGAACGTCCTTTGTGACAACTGCCCCTGCCGCAACAACCGCATACTTTCCGACAGTCACTCCGGGGCAGATCGTACAGCCCATACCGAGCCACGCATTCTTCTTCACGAGAACTTTTCCATAGGTGTATGTGGTGTGACGGTCGTACATATCGTGGTTGATCGTTGCGATCCTTACCCCCGGCGCAGCCATAACGCCGTCCTCAAACTCGATACCGCCCGACGAAGAAAGTATAGCCGAGTGATTGATAAATACGCCCTTGCCGAATTTCACACGGTTGCCGAAATCACAGGTGAACGGTGTGAGTATCCTGACATCGTCAAGCTTTCGTCCGAAAAGCTCCTCGAGGTAAGTGACATATGACGGATCGTCGGGAAGGACGGCATTTGCCTTTGCACACAGCGTTCTTGCCCTCATCATTTCATCAACTGCATCTTTGAAGTACGGCTCGGTCACCTTTGTCGGACCGCCTTTGTCCATAAGCTCGTATACATAGCCTTTTTCGTATTCCATTTCATGTCCTCCCATTTCTTTTTGTTCAGAACTGTTTTTTCAGTATCTCAATAAACTCATTAGTGTGCTTTTTAGGATTGTCCGCTTTCATAAAAGCACAATACCGCCTGATGATCGGCTTGCCGTTTCGCAGAAGGTGCACGGCCTTTGTGGTTGTCTGCACCGCATCACCGCTGCCCTCTATGGGCATAAAGCCCTTTCCCTGAATGACCTGCATAAGCGCATCGTCGATATATTCCGTGAAGTAGATCTGGCTTGTAAAGCCCAAGTCATTGGCATAAAAGCTGCGCTCCGTTTCCTGCTGGTCGGGCGAGGAAAGAAGTATCAGCGGTGTGTTTTTAAGGTCGGTGATCTCAACCTCGTCAAGCTGTGCAAGGGGTGAATTTGCAGAGATCTCCACATAGTATTCACGAATGTCAAGCACGATGTTCACATACTCGTCTGAGAACGCTCTGCGCTGATCGTTCAGAACGATATCAAGCTCGCCGTTTCGCAAAAGCGCATACAACGTATCGTGATTCCCGTGTGTGACCTCGACCGTCACATCAGGACACTGCACTGTAAATTCCGACACAGCGCTGTTGAACTCCTTGCCGCTGTAGCCTTTGAGCAGACCGACTTTCAGCAATTGCTCATGATCTCCCGACTGCTTTTGCAGCTCACGGATGATGTTATCATAATCCGCCACAAGAACAAGGCTTTTTTTGTAGAAAAATTCCCCTGCGGGAGTTAGCGTGAAGCTGCGTTTTTTGCGTTCAAGCAGAGGTACGCCCAGCTCCTCTTCAAGAGCCTTTATTTGCTGTGAGATCGCAGACTGCGAAATAAAATGCTCCTCTGCGGCAGCTGTGAAGCTGCCAAGCCGCACCACCGACTGAAAATAGCGTATCTGTTTTAGCATCATATCACCTCAATAGGTCGAGGCGCTCGCAAGTGCAAAGCGCCACTCGCTGTTTTTCTTCACAAGCTGAAACCGAAGTTGTAACCGCCAGGTATGCTTTCCGCCTCCGAATACCGCAGCCGTGACTTTGCTTTTGCCGATGAGTACAGCAGTATTGCCCTTGACGTCCGCCTGCATATGTTCATGTTCGGCAGAATAATAATTCAGCGTACCGTCCATGATCGAGCTTATGTAGACCTCTTTCGGCTGGCGCATACCTGTCATGTGGACAAGCACAAAGCTGTCATCATGGACACGTTCAAGCTCTGCTCTGTCCTTGTTCACCATTGCGGTGTACATCTCTTTGTAGAGCTGTATGATCTGTTCCTTGTCGGTCATAGTATCACCAT
Organism: uncultured Clostridia bacterium; assembly: GCA_947302065.1. GTDB lineage: Bacteria > Bacillota > Clostridia > Oscillospirales > Ruminococcaceae > Hominimerdicola. The sequence continues at coordinate 4,187 of CAMYUO010000208.1, forward strand.
CAGTCATGAATTTTGTAATTGTTCAGCAGCATTTCGCCAACACCCGGAGCTTCGGGATCGTGGGAACCCTTGCCTGTATCGAGCGCACGGATAGTTTCCATTTCATCAGCGGTCAGTTCAAAGTCAAAAATGTCAATGTTTCCCTTGATACGTTCCGAATTTGTGGACTTCGGCAGAACGATGAATCCCTCCTGCACCTCAAAACGGAGAACGATC
>CAMYUO010000209.1 GCA_947302065.1 uncultured Clostridia bacterium
GCAATGCAGGCAACAGATGTGTAGCTGCCCGTAAATTCCTGCTTGACAAGGTTCTTGACATCATAATCCCTTACCATGTAGGATTTAAGCGGCGTGAAATCGTCACCGATGAATCTGATAACGTTCTTGAACAGAAGCGTTACATAATCGGTGTAGATACGTGCGTTCTCGGCACTGTCAAAATGATAGAAATCATTTATGACTCTCGAAAGCACCTCGTTCTGATTCTCGCTTATGTCCTCGTCGGAGAATTGTGTCTCTTCCTTGTAAGCGTTGATAGCGCTTTCAAACTGTGCATTTGTCAGCACGCCGTTGTTCACCAGCGTCTGACCGAGCAGCAGATAGTCGGTCGGCTGCTGTGACAGCAGCTTTTCAACATCATCATTAGTTACATATCCAAGCTCAACGGCAAGGTCACCGAAACGCTTGTCAACGCTCTGCTGGGTGATGTTAACGTGCTCGACCTGCTGTGCAGTCATAAGACCTGCGTTTATCGCAAGTACGCCAAGGCGCATACGGGTGTTTTTCTTATCCTCGATCGCCGTGGTGAGATCGTCAGGCTTGACAAGTCCTTTGTTGAGAAGATAACCGCCAAAAAATTGCGCAAACATTTACAAAACCCCTTTCGCAGCGTTTTCGAGGATCTTCTTAGCGTCCTCATCGGTGATCGGCTTCTGCAGAAAATCAGCCGCACCTGCTTTAAGGGCATCTTTCAGATGACCCTGTGTGCCGACAGACGATGCCATAACTATCTTGGCATCGGGGTGCTTTGCGATGATCGCCTTGAGCGCATCTATACCTGTAACCTTCGGCATGATTATATCCATGAAAACAACATCGGGTGAACACTCATCGAACTTCTCGATAGCTTCTGCACCGTCGGCAGCCTCAAAGATCTTGCCAACGCCCATAGCAGCGATAGACATATTCAGTTTCTTTCGTGCGAACATAGAGTCGTCACAGATCAAAACGGTAAGGTCCTGTAAAGTCATTTAATTTACCTCCTAAGAGTTGATTTTTAGATACAATTGAATTATACCACAAAAACAAACAAAAATCAAGAGCTTTTACAATTCTTTTTATGCGAAATGTTACAAATATTCAGCTTGCTTTTTTAAGAATTGAAATCTTGACAATATATAAGTAATATGGTATAATAGATAGGTCGTAATAATGACGAACATACGCCGGAATGATGGAATTGGCAGACGTGCTGGACTCAAAATCCTGTGGTGGTGACACCGTGCGGGTTCGACCCCCGCTTCCGGCATTTCGCAGCGTGTAGCACGCAAAGCCCTCGCCCTTAAAAGGGTGGGGGTTTTCGTTTTGTTATGTTTTCTTACATCTAAAAGCAAACTTTTTTAGAAAAACACTTGAAATTTGCGTTGATATGTGTTATAATACTAAAGGTTTTTGATAATCACTATCACCAACACTGATCTGATGTTCCTCATCGATCCGAGATATAGGTGTGCGGGTCCTGTGCAATGAAACGCTGTGAACCATGTCAGGCGGGGAACCGAGCAGCATTAAGCATTCTGTTTCGTGTGACACAGTTTCGCCTGCATGCCTATATGTCGGATTGATTTTTTTAAAGGGAGTGTGAGAAATGTACCAGGCTTTATACCGCAAATGGCGACCGATGTCGTTTGACGATGTCGTATCTCAGCCGCATATCACGACCACACTCAAAAATCAGATTAAAACGGGAAAGACCGCTCATGCGTATCTTTTCACAGGCTCACGGGGCACAGGCAAAACGACCTGCGCAAGAATTTTTGCAAAGGCTGTCAACTGCGAGAACCTCCACGACGGAGAGCCCTGCCTTGACTGCAAGATATGCAAGGCTGCCGATAACGGCACGCTGGCTGATATCATCGAGATAGACGCTGCGTCAAATTCGAGAGTCGACGATGTCAGGGAACTGCGTGAGGGCGTTGTCTATACTCCCGAAATGTGCAAATATAAAGTGTATATAATCGACGAGGTGCATATGCTCTCGGCAGGTGCGTTCAATGCGCTGCTCAAAACGATGGAAGAGCCGCCGCCGCACGTCAAATTCATACTTGCAACAACAGAGATACATAAAGTGCCCGCAACGATAGTTTCAAGATGTCAGCACTTTGATTTTCACAGGATAAAAACAGAAGATATAGTCGACAGACTCAGCTTCATCGCATCGCAGGAGGGCTTTACGCTCGAAAAGGATGCTGCCGAAATGATAGCAAGGCTGTCTGACGGCGGAATGAGAGATGCCCTTTCACTGCTCGACCAGTGCGTAGCATTCGATGACCATATCACGCTTGACGTGGTCTCGGGCGCATCGGGCATCGCAGGACGGGATTATCTGTTCGATATTATCGACAGCATTGCGGATAAAGACGCAGGCGCAGCACTTAAAATAGTGGATAAGCTCTATTCGATGAGCAAGGATATGAAAGTGCTTGCAAATGAGCTGCTCGTGCAGATGCGAAACGTAATGCTCGTCAAGACAATAGACGACCACAGCGACCTTGTGATATGCCTTCCCGACGAGCTTGAAAGGCTCAAGGCAGTGGCAGGGAAGCTGAAAATAGAAGAGATACTCAGAGCTATCACCATTTTGCAGGATTGTAATGAGCGCTTTGCAAGATGCACCTCAAAGCGTATCGAGCTTGAGATGACGTTCGTTAAACTGTGCTCGAATACTCCCGTCGGCGAGGCTGCCGCAGCAGAACAGGTGCAGTCGCAGAACGCCGAAGCAGCAGCAATGATGAAACGCCTCGCAGTTCTCGAGGAAAGGCTCAGAAACGGCGTGGTCGCCGCAGCTGCACCGCAGCAGACACCCGCACCTAAACCGAAAGAGTACGACCCCGAGCTTAAACAGCTCAGCGAGTGCAACGACGGTCCTGTTAAAGAGTGGAACGACATCGTCGATAAGATAAGAGAGCGTATACCCGCTGTCGGCTCGTTCCTTAAAGGCTCTGTCGCATTCATCAAGGGCAGTAATCTGTTTTTGATAGTCCAGAGCGATATCTATCTCAAGAAGTTCAAAGCATCTCAGGACGCCTCGATAATAAACGATGTGCTGTCCGAAACCTACGGAAAGACCTTCAATATCAAAGTCAAGTCGGCGAAAAAAGCCGCTCCCGACGATGCCGAAGATCCGACTAATCAGCTGATCGCAAAGGCAAGGGAAAACGGTATTGAGGTTGAAATAAAAAATTGACTGTTAAGGAGTTTTTACAATGAAAGCAAGATTACCACAGGGTATGGGCAAAGGTCCGTCAAATAATATGAATCAGATGCTCAAGCAGGCTCAGCAGATGCAGGATAAGATCACCGAGCTGCAGGCTGACCTCGAGCAGAGAGAGTTCACAGGCACAGCAGGCGGCGGTGTCGTTGAGGTCGTTATCAACGGTAAGAGAAACGTTCTCAAGCTCGATATCAAGCCTGAGGTCGTTGATCCTAACGAGGTAGAGATGCTCCAGGATCTTATCATGAGCGCATTCAACCAGGCTGTTGAAACTCTCGATAAGACAAGCGATGAGGAAATGAAGGCTCTCACAGGCGGCGTTTCCTTCCCGGGTCTTTTCTGATGCCTGAATCGAACGCATTGCCTTTGGTACTGCTCACAGAGCAGTTCGCAAAGCTTCCCGGCATAGGTATGAAGTCAGCGCAAAGACTGGCTTATCACGTCATGTCCATGAGCGAGCAGGACGCCAAGACCTTTGCCGACGCTATCGCCAATATCCACAGCAGAGTGCACCTGTGCAAGCGCGGCCAGAATTTCACCGATAAGGATATCTGTCCTGTCTGTGCAAGCAGCAAAAGGGATCACTCACTGGTCTGCGTTGTCGAAAGCCCTAAGGATATCTCGGCGTTCGAGGGTTCGAGGGAGTTCAACGGCGTGTACCACGTTCTGCATGGGCTTTTGTCGCCTATGGAAAATATCGGACCGCAGGATCTGAAGATAACAGAGCTGCTCAAACGCATCGAACCCGAGGGCATAACTGAGGTCATCATGGCTACGAATCCTACCGTCGAGGGCGAAAGCACGGCTATGTATATCTCAAAACTGCTCAAACCGCTGGGTGTTAAGGTCACAAGGCTCGCCTTTGGTCTGCCCGTCGGCGGCACGCTCGAATACGCCGATAAGGAAACGCTTAATGAGGCGATAAAAAACAGAAACGAAATGAAATGATACATACCTCTCTGCCGCACGGCAGGGAGGTTTTTCACTGGAAAAACTCAGTGATTTATGCCCGAAAAGACAGGGCGTTCAGAGACGTGGCAAAAGCGGGTTAGCTTCAACAGATTTTCATTCGTTTGTTTACAAATTATTTATAATAAAAGCCCGATTTGGTGTTGACAAACCGGTATTAGCGTGATATAATATATAGGCACTCTCACGAAGGGA
>CAMYUO010000210.1 GCA_947302065.1 uncultured Clostridia bacterium
GAATGACTGTAAAATATTAATGCCGTTAGTTTATCTTCGCCACCGAGCTGCCCTGAACGAGCGTGCCCTCGACGGTTATTACCTCAGTGAAAGTTGTCTGAGGATTTTCGATCAGTTCTATCAGCTGCGCTGCAGCGATCTCACCGATCTTTGCGGTATCCTGAGCATATGTCGTAAGTCTTGGTGAGATGAGCTGTGAATAAGCTATCCCGTCGTATCCGACCACCGATATATCCTCCGGTATTGACATTCCCAGATCCTTTATGGCATTGTAGCCGCCTATTGCCGAATAATCGTCCGGCATGAACAGGCAGGTCGGTCTGTCCTCTTGTGAAAGGAGCTTTTTGGTAAGCTCGTACGTTTTGTCCGGATTGTGATAGTCACCCGAGACGATCCAGTCGTTGTTCACGTTTATGCCTCTGTTGATGCAGGCTTTGCAGAATCCTGCGAGGCGCTTGTCGGCAACCGATGACTTATTGCCCTGTATGTACCCGATCTGTGTATGTCCCATTGAAGCGACATATTCGATCAGCTTCTGCATACCTTTTTCGTTGTTGGACATAACAGCTGTCCTGCAGTCAAAGATATGGTCGATAGTAACAATAGGTATGTCCCCGTTGACGACCTCGTAAACATCCTGAGAGGTAAAGTCTGTGCAGGCTATGATCACGCCGTCTACATTTCTGTATTTGCAGTGTTCGTAGGTGGACATCTTGTTCTTGCCCATGCTCCTGCTTATAAAGGTTATATCGTAACCCAGCGACTCAGCTTTCGTTTTGAAGCTGTTTAGCAGTTTTGCGAAAAACTCATGAGTCAGTCCGCTTCCGGCTTCATCGAGGAACATAACTCCCAGATTGTGCGTTCTGTTAGTTTTCAGCGCTCTTGCCTGTGAGTTGGGGAAGTAGCCCATCTCTTTGGCGGCTTTGAGCAGCTTTTCTCTCGTGGCTGCCGAAACGTCCTTATGTCCGTTCAGCGCCTTGCTGACCGTAGCGACCGAAACACCGCAGCGAACGGAAATGTCCTTTAATGAAACCAATGATATTTCCGCCTTTCACTTGATCTCAATCGTTTTCGCCGATCGTATCAAGATGCATAACATTTCAGCGTTTCCGCTAATATAGAATATACAATATTCCGATTTCGATTTCAAGTGTTTCACACATTTTTTTTGCGCCTTGTAATAAATTATGTAACTTTGTACAAAAAATGTCCACGGCGTTTATGCACTATCACCACACATTTATCACAATTGTAACCAATGTGTAATAATTAACTTGGCAAATTATCCCATTTAGCGTTCAAATGCCGCCGTTTTTTGTGAAAAAATATATATGATGTACAAATAGCAGGGTCTTTAATGTGCAATATGAACATAAAAACGTTAACGTTGTAAAATTTGAACCGGTTTGGTTGCAAAACAGTAAAATTTCCGATGATTGAATTACTTAAACGTTTTCGGAGAAATAGTTACAAAATGAGTACAAGATCATATGATTATTTTAAGATGCGGTATATACACATTTTTAAATATGACCGAAATGTTAACGGATATGCGAAAGTCTCAAAACACGCTGTTTTCGGCATAAAAGCCTTTCAAATCGAACCTATATTCATTGTGCAACGTGCACAAAATGTGAATTTATGGTTATCTACTTGGCACAGATATATGACGATATGAAACTTTGTACTTTTTGCCTGTCGGCAATAGTTACAGCGTGGAAAAAGCGCTGTTTCAGGGCATTTGTACATAATTTTGTACTATAAAAAATACCCTTATCATGCAATATGCAGCAGGTAAAATTATTACCCGCTGCATATGAAACAGTCTGATTTTTTCAAAAACCGACTCTCTTATATATTATAATAGTATAGTCAGATCCTCTCGCAGATGAGGTCGCCCATTTTCTCGCAGCCGACCTGTGTCATTCCCTCGCTCATGATGTCAACAGTCCTGAAACCGTCTTTGAGCACCTGCTTAACTGCGTTTTCAACAGCGTCAGCCTCAGCATCCATGTCAAAAGAGTAGCGCAGCATCATTGCAGCCGACAGGATCGTTGCGATCGGGTTAGCCTTGTCCTGACCTGCGATGTCAGGCGCAGAGCCGTGGCTTGGCTCGTAAAGACCGAATTTTGTGTCATTCAGCGACGCAGATGACAGCATTCCGATAGAGCCTGTCACCATGGCAGCCTCGTCAGAAAGGATATCGCCGAACATATTCTCCGTCAGGATGACGTCAAACTGTGCAGGGTTTTTGACCAGCTGCATTGCGCAGTTGTCAACGAGCATGTGCTCCAGCTCAACCTCAGGGTACTGCTCAGCCACACGGTTAACGACCTTGCGCCACAGTCTTGACGAATCGAGCACGTTTGCCTTGTCAACAGATGTCACTTTCTTGCGGCGCTTCATTGCGATGTCAAATCCACGCTTTGCGATGCGCTCGATCTCTTTTTCGTTGTAAGTCAGCGTATCTACGGCAGTTTCAACGCCGTCAACGAGTTTTGTCTCTCTTGCGCCGAAATACAGACCGCCTGTAAGCTCACGCATTATCATCATGTCGAAACCGTCACCGATAATCTCATCGTTGAGCGGGCAGGCACTGCGCAGCTGGTCAAACAGCACAGCAGGGCGCAGATTTGCGAAAAGTCCGAGCTCTTTTCTTATCTTCAGAAGTCCTGCCTCAGGGCGAAGATTCGGAGCGAGCTTATACCAGGGCGATGTCGATGTGTTGCCGCCGATAGCGCCTAAAAGCACCGCATCTGCGGCTTTTGCCGTTGCAACAGCCTCGTCTGTCAGAGGCACGCCGCAAGCGTCGATAGAGCAGCCGCCCATGAGTATATCCGTGTAATCAAACTTGTGACCGAACTTTTCAGCGACCTTGTCGAGCACCTCCTGCGCCTGAGTAACTATCTCCGGACCGATGCCGTCGCCCTTGATTACTGTGATCTTCTTTTCCATAGTAATGATCCTTTCTGTATGTGGTAGTGTTATTTATGTTGTTTTGGTGACTATTTGGGGTATTCTTCTGAAAGAATTTCTCCTTTAACCTCATTCTAAGCCCTTAGTCATTTTTGGTACTTGGGCTTGTGCCCAAGTGCCAAAAATCATTAAAAGTTTTAGGAGTGGGGTTTGGGGAGTAACCCTTTTTCAAAAGGGTTCTCCCCAATTAGGTTGCCGAACAACACAAAAAATGCTATCACACAGATAGCATTTTTATTGCTGCAAATGCGCTTATTTCAGCGAATTGAGCAGTCCGTTTGAGTTGATGATATTGATGAGGAACTCAGGGAACGACTGTCCCTGATAAGTCTCGTTCTTGGTGTGGTTTGTGATAACGCCCGTTTCAAAGTCTATCTCAACGTCGTCGCCTGCGCTGATCTTGTCGGCAGCCTCGTCACACTCGATTATCGGCAGTCCGATGTTGATAGCGTTTCTGTAAAAGATCCTTGCGAAAGTCTTTGCGATGACGCAGGATATGCCGCTTGCCTTGATAGCCGCAGGTGCGTGCTCTCTTGACGAGCCGCAGCCGAAATTAGCCTGTGCGACCATGATATCTCCCACCTTGACATTCTTTGCAAAGTCGATGTCGATATCCTCCATACAGTGCTTTGCAAGCTCCTGCATATCCGATGTGGTGAGATATCTTGCGGGGATTATTACGTCGGTATCGACATTGTCCCCGTATTTATGTACTTTTCCATGAGCCTTCATCTGAAAAATAGCCCCTTTCGATGATTATTGATTTACTTGATATATTCGCTTGAGTTGAACACGTTCTCGCCCTGAGCCTGACGGCGCAGTTCATCATAGATCTGCTCCATATATGCAGCGTCGAGCTTTTCCTTGTTACGTGTTATGAAATAGCGCACTTTCGCCTTGTGGAACATGCCTTCCTTTACAAGTGCGATAACTGATACGCCGTTCACCTGTGTGGTGTAGTGGGTTGTAAAACCCTTCTGATCAATGAGCTTCTGCGCCATTTCGACTGTGTAAGAGTTACTGTCGTGCAGTATCCTTATCAGTTCATCAGCCTTGTCCTGACGCTCTTTGTCGGTCATCTTGCTTCCGTACTTCTTGATTATCAAGCTCAGTACGAGGTCGCCAAATAGTACTTTCAGAAAATTCTCCATACGCTATTTCACCTCCGTTTAACAGTGCGGTGAAAACAGCCTTTGCCGCTGTCAGATATCTGACGGCTGAGCTATTTTTCCTGCAACTGCGCTTGCTGCTGCTACATACGGCGAAGCGAGGTACACCTCTGATTCGGGATGTCCCATTCTTCCCACAAAGTTTCTGTTCGTTGTAGCAACGGCTCTTTCACCCTTTGCCAAAATTCCCATATGTCCGCCGAGACACGGTCCGCAGGTGGGAGTCGATACCACCGCGCCGCTCTCGATG
>CAMYUO010000211.1 GCA_947302065.1 uncultured Clostridia bacterium
CGTGAACAACCGAACAGCAAGCTGTTCGCTCGAAAACAGTCCTGTGGACTGTTTTAAAATGAGGGTCACCACGGCTAAGCCGTGCTTCGCCCTGCAAGAGAGGGCGCTCCCTTAGTAAAGCGGTTATCTCGCTGTCCTCAAACCCTAAGGGTTTGACGTGCGTTTTCAAATATCTTTTAGGAGGTCTATGATGTCAGTCAAGGACGATATAGCGGCTCTGCTCGAAAAAAGCAGAGGAGAATTTATCTCGGGACAGGAGCTTGCCGATAAGCTCGGCTGTTCACGGGGCGCAGTGTGGAAAGCTGTGCGCACCCTGCAGCAGCAGGGATTTGATATCACTGCGGTGACCAACAAAGGCTACTGCCTTGAAACAGACAGCGATATACTCACCGAGCAGGGCGTGCGCAGATATCTGTCACCCGACTGTTCACAGGCGCAGCTGTTCGTTTTTGACTGCGTCGATTCGACAAACAACATCGTCAGGCAGAAAGCCGCAGAGGGCGCACCCGAGGGCATCGTCGTCATCGCACAGCAGCAGACGGGCGGAAAGGGCAGGCTCGGGCGGTCGTTCTTCTCACCGAAAGACTCGGGACTTTACCTGAGCATACTGCTGCGCCCGACGCTCGAGGTCTCCCGTGCCGTGCGCATAACCACCTGCGCTGCGCTCGCCGTGTGCGATGCGATAGAATCGGCGGCAGGCGAAAAGCCCGACATCAAGTGGGTCAACGACGTTTATCTCGGCGGCAGAAAGGTCTGCGGCATACTCACCGAGGCAAGCGTGTCAATGGAAAGCGGCGGTCTTGACTACGCCGTGCTCGGCATCGGAATAAATGTCTATGAGCCGCAGGGCGGTTTCCCCGAGGAGATAAAGGACATCGCAGGCGCTGTTTCAAAGCATAGGACTGCCGACCTCAAGAATAAGCTCGCAGCCTGCGTAATCAGCAGCTTTATGCGCTATTACAAGGATATCGCACAGGGCGGATTCCGTGACGATTACAGCAGAAGGCTGATGTGGAAAGGCGAGCAGATAATCGTCGTCAGCGGCGAAAACAAAACGCCCTGCCGCATCGTCGATGTCGATGAGGAGTGCAGGCTCGAGGTCGAGCTTGAAAACGGCGGGCATAAGCTCATATCAAGCGGAGAGATAAGCATCAGAAAAGCAAAGTGATGCTCGTGTCAATAATTCAAAACGACGGGTTCATATTTTGTATTAATTATTGTCAAAAATGACCGATTGCCTATTGAAAAAAGCAAAAAAATGTGTTATACTGAGTTGATTAGATGTGTTGTGAAGGTAGTGCTTGTATGTTCGAGGAGCAGTTGAAAATCAAAAAGGTCGCAGCTATCCACGATATGTCGGGCATCGGCAGATGCTCGCTGACCGTGATAATACCGCTGCTGAGCGTTATGGGCGTGCAGGTATGCCCTGTGCCGACTGCCGTGCTTTCGGCGCATACAGGCTATGGCGAGTTCGTGATGCACGACCTGACCGACCATATCAGGTCGGTGCTTGAGCATTACAAAAAGCTCGATGTCCCGTTTGACTGCATTTACAGCGGCTTTCTCGCATCGAGCGAGCAGATAGATATCTGCCTCGATTATTTCAGAGCTTTCCCGAAAGCGCTCAAGGTCGTTGACCCTGTTATGGGCGATGACGGCAAAGCCTATGCGACATATACGGGCGAGATGTGCGAGCGTATGAGCGAGCTTGTCGCAGTCGCAGATGTCATAACACCCAATCTGACCGAAGCTGCTATACTGCTCGGGGAGGATTTCCCCGAAAAGCCGATAAGCGTGCAGACCGCAAAGGACTGGCTCGTGAGGCTGTCGCAAAAGGGCGCAAAAACGGTCGTTATCACAAGCGTTAAGCTTGAAGGCGAGGGTATGGCGACAGTCGGCTACGACGGCAGTACACAGACCTTCTGGAAAATAAACAACGTGCTTGTTCCCGCACAGTATTCGGGAACGGGAGATATGTTCGCAAGCGTGCTCATAGGCGGTCTGCTAAAGGGCGAGGAGCTTGCGGTCGCAATGAACAGGGCAACTGAATTCACCGAGCATACGGTGATAAGAACATATCAGAATAATAATCCATGGCGTGACGGATTGCTGTTTGAGGGCGCAGAACTTGCGTGGCTGACCAAACCGCACCGTTTCAGCGACTGTAAAAAGATGTGACAGGCGGCGTGAGTATGAATGAGAATAAACAGCCAAGACTTCACATCGTGCTGATAGAACCGAGGATACCGCAGAACACGGGAAACATCTCAAGAACGTGTGCGGTCACGGGTGCAGTGCTGCATCTGGTAAAACCGTATGGGTTCACTATCACCGACAGCCAGCTGAAAAGAGCAGGTCTTGATTACTGGGACAAGCTCGAGATCCACGAATACGACGGACAAGAGGACTTTTTCTCGAAAAACCACGGCGATATGTACTTTTTCACGACAAAGGGAAGAAAGATCCACTCGGACGTTCGGTATAAAATCGAAAATGATACCTATCTTGTTTTCGGGAGAGAGGACAAAGGGCTTGATGAAAAGCTGCTGTTTGAAAATCCCGAAAAGTGTGTGAGGATACCGATGCGGCAGACGCTGCGCAGCCTGAATCTGTCAAACTCCGTTGCCATAGCGGCATACGAGGTGTTAAGACAGTGGGACTATCCGCAGCTTTCCACCAGCGGTCAGCTCACACAGTACAAATGGGAAGATTAGGGGAGGAGCAAGCCTGATGGCAAAGATAAAATTCATCACCGATTCCGCAAGCGATATAAGCCCGGAATATGAGAAAAAGTATGATATACTTATCCTCAATTTCAAGGTCGCTATGGGAGATAAAAGCTACACGAGCCGTGTGGATTTTGACAACAGGAAATTTTATAAGATGCTCGACGCCTATGACGGCGTGCCTGTGACCTCGCAGATAACTGCGCTGGAATTCCTCGAGACCTATAAAAAGCTCTACGAGGAAGGCTATACCGATATCATCGTTACCACCATCAACTCCAAAGGCTCCGCCACATACGATAACTCCGTTATGGCAGTAAGTATGCTCTATGACGAAGTCCCCGAGTCGCAGGGCAGGATAAATATCTATAACATCGACGGCGTCGGCTATACAGGCGCCTACGGCTATCCCGTCATCCAGGGCGCAAAGAAAGCCAGAAAAGGCATGTCTGCAAAGGACATCGTTGCCTATATGAAAGACTGGATAGATAACTGTATCATCTTTTTTGCACCCTATACCCTCAAATATGCCAAAAAGTCGGGCAGAATACCCTCTGCGGCGGCTTTTGTCGGCGAGGTCATGGGTCTTAAACCGGTAATGAGGATACAGAACAATAAAATAGTCACCGAAACAAAGGTGCGCGGCGAAAAATCTGTCATACCCAAGATACTTGACCTCACGCTTGAACATATGATACCCAAAACGCCTTATTGTATCGTCTATGGCAACGACGAGGCTGTTATGGAGGAAATGGCTCAGGTCATGATAAAGAAGGTCGGATATCCGCCCGAAAAGTATTTCCAGATAGGTGCGGCTATCGCCATAAACGCAGGACCGAGAGTCGTCGGCGTTATCTTCAAGGCTCAGAAAGAACAGGAGTAAGATTTTCAGGAGTCTTTCAGGCGTGTTTTCCAATAGTAAAATTCTGTGCGTATTCGTAGGAATAAGTATGGGTCAGAAACTACCTTGGCTACTGATGGGCGGCGGTGCCGCTGTGATACTTATAAGCTGCTGGTGCAGACTGCTGCTCGACCTTGACAATATGTGGCTGTTCGTCGCAATAGTCGTAGGGCTGGGCATGATAATCGCCGGCAAGCTGATACATACCGACGACGGAGACGGCGGCGGTCAGCAATAACTGCACGGGCGATTTGTAAAACGTGGGTAAACATTGATGCAAAGCCCTTGATTTTTTCGGCAGTATATTTTATAATAGATATGTTGGCGCAGGCGCCATCAATATAGTAAGCAATGGGGAACTCCCCAAAATAAATAATAAGAGAGGATGTCTGTAATTATGGCAGGTTTAAACAAGGTAAGTGTTGATGACATCAACGTAAAGGGAAAGAAAGTACTCGTCAGAGTTGACTTCAACGTTCCGCTCAAGGACGGCGTCATCACTAACGATAACAGAATAACAGCTGCTCTTCCTACTATCAAGAAGCTCGTAGCTGACGGCGGCAAGGTCGTTCTTTGCTCACACCTCGGCAAGCCAAAGAACGGTCCTGAGGCTAAGTTCTCACTGGCACCTGCTGCTGCAAGACTTGCAGAGCTGGTTGACACAAAGGTTACATTCGCAGCTGACGATACAGTTGTAGGCGACAACGCTAAGAAGGCTGTTGCTGAAATGAACGACGGCGAGATCGTTGTTC
>CAMYUO010000212.1 GCA_947302065.1 uncultured Clostridia bacterium
AACAGTGCGTCAAGGCTCGACTGGATATCCGCCTCGATACCGTGCAGGCGCTGCATGATACTATCAACATTCTCGGGTGCCTGATACTCATAGAAATAGCGTGTCATAGGTATCTCATAGCCGATCTTGGTTTTCTTGGTATCTATCCACGCATCAGGCGCATAAGGCTTCACCTCACGCTCAAAATACTCATTGATATCCTCTTTCATCGGAACATTCTCTGTATCTCTGCGTGACGCGTCTGCAACAGGCTTGCCTTTTTTCAGCACAGGCTTGCCGTCCTCATCAAGCTCAGGTCGCTCAACAACTATCTTGCTGTAACCGAACTCCTCGTTGTCAAATATCTTGCTCTGACAATATACGCCGTTCTTATCGCCGTAAACTTCATCATTCTTAAACTCACCGTAAGCCTTTACAATATGCTCTCTGCAAAGGTCAGTGACATCATTTCTCTTGTTGCCGATAGATTTGCGGCGCTGCTCTCCACAGTGCGAAGCATCTATAAGTTGCACCTTTCCCGCACGGAATGCAGGCTTGTTCTTGTTCAGCACCCAGATATATGTGCTGATACCTGTGTTCATGAACATATCTGTCGAAAGCTGAATAATAGCATCAAGCCAGTCGTTTTCAAGTATGTAGCGGCGTATCTCACTCGGACCGCTGCCTGCGTCTCCCGAGAACAACGGCGAGCCATTCTGAATTATTGCCATTTTGCCATTCTGCGCAAGCTTTGAAAGACCGTTCAGCACAAACAGCTGCTGACCGTCAGAAATCTTCGGCAGTCCCGGAGCAAAGCGTCCCAACTCGCCCTTTTTTGCTTCTGCCTCAACTGCTTTCTGTTCACGCTTCCAGTCAATGCCGAATGGCGGATTTGAAATGATGTACTGGAACTGATAACCGTTGAACTGATCTTCGGAGAGCGTGTCACCGAACCTCATGTTGTTCGGATCGCCGCCTCTTATCATCATATCCGCCTTAGCAATAGCGAATGTTGACGGGTTGAACTCCTGTCCAAAGCAGGTAACATCAATATCAGAGTTGAGGTCATGGATACGCTCCTCCATACAGCTCAGCATCTGTGAAGTTCCCATCGCCATATCGTAAACAGTAACTGTTCCGCCCTTGGTCAGGTCAGCATCCGAGAGCAGAATATCAGTCATAAGGTAAATAACATCACGGCTGGTAAAGTGCGCTCCTGCTTCCTCACCAAACGACTCTGAAAACCTCTTTACGAGGTCCTCAAAGATATAGCCGCAGTCAACAGCACTGATCTTATCAGGTCCGAGATAACCTTTCTGTGAGTTGAATTCTTTAATTACCAGATAGAGAGTGTTGCTCTCGACCATTCTTCGTATAATAGCGTTAAAATCGAACTTTGCAAGCACATCCTGAACATTCGATGAGAATCCTGCAAGATAGTCACGGAAGTTCTCCTCTATATTGTCAGGATCTGCACAAAGCAGATCAAATGTATACTTGCTTGTGTTATAGAATTGATATCCGGATGCCTTGGTAAGGAATCCATCTATAACATCAAAGTTCTTCTTGCTTTCAAACTCCTTTATAACTGCATCGTGCGTTGGCAAAAGGCAGTCGTGAAAACGCTTTACCACTGTCATCGGCAGAATAACAAGACCGTACTCATGCGGCTTGAACGGTCCACGCAGCATATCTGCAACATTCCATATCATAGTTGCTTTTTCAGCTATATTTGTACCAACTACTGTAAATTTTTCGTTTGCCATAGTATATTACCTCTCATACGACATAATGAACATTATATTAAAAATATTATATCATGATTTTATCAATATTGCAAGAGATAGTTGCAAAGTGTTTATTATTCCGCTTCATTTCGCAATTAAAAATCAAACAATATGAAAAGAATATTATATTAGGGTGTACCCTAACCACATATCTAAAATATATGTCATATAAGTAATGTTTTCGATATTGACATATTGCATAATTCATGATATACTTATATCAAACAGTATTATGCTCAAAGGAGATGTTATTATGGCTTTGATAGGGTATGCTCGTGTAAGTACTGACGGACAGAACGAGGCTCGCCAGGTGGAGGCGTTCAAGGCGCTTGGAGTAGACAAAGTTTTTATCGACAAGCAGAGCGGAAAAGATACAGCAAGACCTAATCTCACTGCTATGCGTGAGTATGTGCGTGAAGGCGACACGGTCATTGTTACGGAGTACGCAAGACTCGCACGTTCAGTCCGTGATCTTCTAACCATTGTGGACGAGCTCAGAGGCAAGGGCGTTCAGCTTATATCTCAGAAAGAAAACTTTGATACATCGACGCCGCAGGGCAAGCTTATGCTGACTGTTTTTGCGGGGCTTGCGGAGTTTGAGCGTGAAATGATCCTTGAAAGGCAGCGTGAAGGAATTGCCATTGCTAAGGCAGAGGGTAAGTACAAGGGCAGACAGCCGTTGCCGTTTGATGAGAAAGAGTTCAAGCGAGAATGCGAGAAATGGGTCAAGGGCAGCCAGACTGCCGTGGATACAATGAAAAAGCTCGGCATGAAACCGAACAGGTTCTACAGGTATGCAAAGAAATACGGATTTAATAGAGGATATGCTTGAATTGTTTTTATGGACGAAATACAATAAGAGCCGGCTGCGTTGAACAGTCGGCTCTTTGATTTAATCATCACTTTTTTAATCCTTTATTATACTACTTCACCCTATAATAACAGGTATTCTTACCGTTTCCCTCACGCTTCAGCTCACCCGCTTCAACGAGCTTTCTTAATGCACCTTCGACAGAACTTAAACTGAGTGACGGGCAAAGCTCACGGATATCCTGCTTTGAGAAGCGACCTATTTTGTTCTGCGTTGCAAGCCTTACAGTTTCAAGTGCGGGGAGCTTGTTTTCCACCAGCGCAAAGCGGTCTTCAAAGTCCTTGCATGCTGCAAGGATAGTTCCGAGCAGATATTTGACAAACGGCATTGGATCATCGTTTCCCTCATGCCAGCCGTCCTGCGATTCGGAAAGTGCATCATAATACAGGTCTTTGTTCTTTGCGATCTTTGCCTCAAGGGAAATGTACTTTCCTACATAAAAGCCGTTCTGATAAAGCAAAAGTGTTGTGAGCAGTCTGCTCATACGACCGTTGCCGTCGTTGAACGGATGAATGCAGAGAAAGTCGTGAATGAATATCGGAATCGCGATCAGCGGTTCAAGCTGCATATTGCCGATAACCAGGTTGTATTGCTCACAGATCCTGTCGAGTGCCTCTGGTGTCTCATACGGAGCAAGAGGAGTGAACAGCGTCTCTGTATGCCCGTCGGGATAAGTCGCACTGATATAGTTCTGCACCGTCTTTGTCCGACCTGCAACAGGGTTGTTCATATGGCTGTACAGTATTTTATGCAGCTGGAGAATATAATTCTGCGTGATCGAAATAGTGTCATAACTCTCGTGAATGATGCTCAGTACATCTCGGTAACCTGCGATTTCCTGCTCGTTGCGGTTCTTTGGCGCAGTGGTTTCCTTGACAAGCTGTCTGATACGGGTGTCAGTTGTAACTATGCCCTCGATAGCATTGGATGCCTCTGTACTTTGTATCTTCGCAATCTCTACCAGCTTTTCAAGCTCTTGCGGTCGCTGCTTCAGATACATCTCCTGCTTGCCGGCTTGCTTGTATATTGACGCTATCAATCCAAGAATGTCTGAATCCCATTTCTGCTTAGAAATCTTGGTGTAATTGAACTCTCTCATGCCCTCACCTCCGTTATTTTCCCTTAAAATATATCACAAAATAAGGGAATTGTCAAGCGGTTAAGGGAATATCCCCATATTATCATGCCGCTTTTAAGCGAAAGCATGCGCAAAAGATTGAAATTCAATTCTAACTCTCAACTCCGCGCCATAACTGTGGAATGATATTTCCAAGATAGCGTATAATAGCTTTATGAACGAGAAATTATGCAATGATGATGTTATATCTTAACGCAATCTATGTGTTAAAACGCACCGAATCCCGCTTTACCGCATAATCCGCCCAGCGTGACTCGGCGTTTTCCCTGAAATTCTTATGATTTGCCTCGTTGAACAGGGTGCTTATAAGATATTTTTCGTAGTTCTGAATGCAGTCGGCATGGCTGATCTGGTCGATAGCATTGGTGAGAACAGTGTTATCGACTTTGAGCATAGCAGATTTTACAGTTTCTCTGGGAAACTGCTGATTGCATATACGCTCATATGGCGCAGCAGAACAGATCTGCTTAACGATCATCTGAACGATTTCCTCGGCTTCCTCTTCGTTGCCCAGCCAGTCAACAAAATCAATGAAGTCGATGTTCGATTTCACAACGTCAGTATACGCCTTGAATTCGTATGAACGTCTATCGTTCAATCTA
>CAMYUO010000213.1 GCA_947302065.1 uncultured Clostridia bacterium
CTGTCGGCATCAACCCCAAGTCTTCAAGGCTCAACGGTCTCATCCCTGAGCTCATTAAGATCCTCGCATTCGTTATCCTCGGTGTCTGCGTAGCTATCTGCGGACTCATCAAGGTAAGCCGTCTGCAGACTATCAACTACCAAGTAATAGCAAAGGATATCGAAATGGACGCTATCCTCGCAGTTGCACTCGGCGGCAACGCACTCAGCGGCGGTAAGTTCAATATGTGGGGTTCTATCCTCGGCGCATATGTTATCCAGTTCCTTACCACCACACTTTATAAGTTCAACGTTAGCTCGGACGCTCTTCCTGCATACAAGGCAGTTGTCGTTATCCTGCTCGTTGTTACCAGCGCACCTGTTGTAAGAGAAAAGTTCAGCAGACTCTTCAACAAGAAGGCTGCAAAATCTGACAGCAAATCAAAAGGAGGTGCAGCAGCATGACCAAAAGAATAAAAAGAATGTCTGACACCAATCTGCTGCTTAGCATCACCGTGATCGTATTCTTCCTTATGTATATCAGCGCCGTGCTCTTCCTCGGCGAAGGCTTCACAAAGCCTCAGACATTCCTCAATCTTTTCAACAACAACTCATACCTCATCATCATTGCCTGCGGTCTTTCAATGGTAATGATAACAGGCGGCATCGACATCTCCGTCGGCGGCGTTATCGCTCTTGTCAGCATGACATGCGCCGTCAACCTCGACCTTAACGGCGGCAACCTCGTTACCTCAATGCTCATCGCCCTCGGTATAGGTCTTGCATTCGGTCTCGTTCAGGGCTTCCTCATCGCATATCTCGATATCCAGCCGTTCATCGTAACGCTGGCAGGAATGTTCTTTGCAAGAGGAATGACAACTATCGTTCACACAGATCCTATCAATGTAAAGAATTCAGATTTCGTCGATCTCAGACAAAAGCTCGTGGAGATCCCCGGACTCGGCACGACCAACAAAAAAGGCATCGAGATCCCTGCAACTATCGAGCTGGGCGTTATCGTAGCTATCGTTATAGTTATCGGATTGTTCATCCTGCTTCGTTATACCAAGCTCGGACGTAACTTCTACGCAGTAGGCGGAAACCAGCAGAGCGCACTGATGCTCGGTATCAATGTCAAGAGAACAAAGTTCCTCTCATACGTTTTCTGCGGACTTCTCGCAGGCATCGCAGGTTATGTATACTTCATGCACGTTGGCTCAGGTTCAAATGCACACGCACAGGGTGCAGAGATGAACGCTATCGCATCGTCGATCATCGGCGGCACGATGCTCACGGGCGGTGTCGGAAACATCATCGGCACACTCTTCGGCGTGCTCTCACTTTGCACGATAAAGGACATAGTTGCATCTATCGGACTTCAGGATGCTTGGTGGACAGGTATCACAGTCGCAGGTATGCTGTGTATCTTCCTTCTCATCCAGAGTGTCATCATGGCAAAGAAACACTCTGCCGGCAGCGCAAAGGAACAGCCTGCTGAGGCAAGTACATCATAGACGTGACAAGGAGAAAAGTATGGATATCGTTAAGCAGATCGAATCGGGAAAGACCTCGATAGGCATAGAATTCGGTTCCACAAGAATAAAAGCCGTTATGATAGGTGAGGATTACTCACCTATCGCATCGGGCACTCACGACTGGCAGAACAGGCTCGAAGACGGCATCTGGACATACACCGCCGAGGATATAACTCTCGGCTTGCAGGACGCATATAAAAACCTTGCGGACTGCGTTAAGAAAGAATATGGCGTGAGCATCAGAAAAGTCGCTGCAATAGGCATTTCCGCAATGATGCACGGCTACCTCGCATTTGACGAGAACGGCAAGCTGCTCGCACCTTTCAGAACGTGGAGAAACACCATTACAGGCGAAGCTGCAAAGGCTCTCACAGAGGCTTTCGGCTTCAATATCCCGCAGCGCTGGAGCATAGCTCATCTCTATCAGGCAGTGCTCGGCGGCGAGAGCCACGTTCCCGACATCAGATTTTTCACAACGCTTGCAGGCTATGTCCATTGGCAGCTCACAGGCGAAAAGGTCCTCGGCGTCGGCGACGCATCGGGTATGTTCCCGATAGATCCCGATACCCACGATTATGACAAAGCAATGCTCGGCAAGTTCTCAGAGCTTGTCGCAGATAAAGGCTTTGCATGGACACTTGCGGATATCCTGCCAAGGATAATCCCGGCAGGCGAAAGCGCAGGCACTCTCACCGAGGCAGGCGCAAAGCTGCTCGACCCGTCAGGCGAGCTTGAAGCCGGCATAACCCTCTGCGCACCCGAGGGCGACGCAGGCACGGGAATGGTAGCCACCAACAGCATCGCACCACGCACAGGCAACGTCTCCGCAGGCACTTCCATTTTCGCAATGGCAGTTCTCGAGCGCAATCTTTCCAAAGTCCACGAGGAAATAGATATCGTTACAACGCCCTGCGGCGACCCCGTCGCAATGGTCCACTGCAATAACTGCACCACAGACCTCGATGCGTGGGTAAAAATGTTCGCATCGGCTCTTAAAACTTTCGGCGTTGACGTTCCCAAGTCCGAGCTTTACGATAAGCTCTACGCTGCAGCGCTCAGCGCTCCCGCAGACTGCGGCGGACTGGTCAGCTGCAACTACTTCTCGGGCGAGCACGTTACAGGCTTTACCGAGGGCAGACCGATGCTGATAAGAACTCCCGAGGCTCAGTTCGACGTAAGTACCCTGATGCGCAGCCTCATCTACTCGTGTATGGCAACGCTGAAGATAGGCATGGACATTCTTCTCGGCGAAGAAAAAGTCGAGCTTGATAAGCTGCTTGCACACGGCGGACTTTTCAAAGCACCCGTAGTCGGACAAAGATTCCTCGCAAGTGCACTCGGCGTTCCCGTTGCAGTTATGGAATCCGCAGGAGAGGGCGGCGCATGGGGCATAGCTCTGCTCGCAGCCTTCACCGCAAGAGAAAACAAGGCGCAGAGCCTTGCAGATTTCCTTGACGAGCAGGTGTTCTCCAGATTTGAAAGCAGCGTGATGCAGCCCGATGCAGACGATTCTCAGGGATTTGCAGCATATACCGAACGCTTCAAGGCAGGACTTGCCGCACAAAGAGCAGCCGTCGAGGCTATCCATTAAACAGGCATTTTCACAGATAATATCCTCGCTTGTTTGCAGCATTCACTTTCAACACCGCTGAGAGCGGCGAGGATATCATTTGTGTTTGTTCCTATCTGTCGGGCATTCCGGCAGGCAGGCACAAATACAAATAACAACACACCATAGAAAAGGAGAAAAATATGACATTCTGGTTCATCACAGGCTCACAGTTCCTGTACGGAGAGGAAACTCTCAGAACAGTAGAAAAAGACGCAAAGGAGATAGTCGCAGGACTCAGTCTTCCCTTCCCTGTCGAGTATAAGCTCACCGCCAAGACCTCAAGGGAAATAGAGGATATCGTCAAACAGGCAAACTTTGACGATGACTGCGCAGGCATCATCACATTCTGCCATACCTTCTCCCCGTCAAAAATGTGGATAAACGGTCTGACCATGCTGCAAAAGCCGTGGCTGCACCTGCACACACAGTACAACAAAGCTATCCCAAATGAAGAGATAGATATGGACTATATGAACCTGCACCAGTCGGCACACGGCGACAGAGAGCACGGTTTCATCGGCGCAAGACTGCGTGCACCGAGGCGTGTAGTCGCAGGCTACTGGAAAGACGAAAAAACACAGCAGCAGATAGCCGACTGGCAGCGCAGCGCAGTAGGCATCGCATTCAGCAAGCAGCTGAAAATTGTCCGCTTCGGCGACAATATGCGTGAAGTCGCAGTTACCGAGGGCGATAAGGTCGAGGCACAGATAAAGTTCGGCTGGCAGGTCAACACATGGGCTGTCGGCGACCTCGCAGCTGAGATAAACAAAGTCACCGAGGCAGAGATAGATGCTCTCGTTGCCGAGTACCGTTCACTTTACGATATGGACGATAAGGATATGGCTTCCATTCGCTATCAGGCAAAGGAAGAGATAGCAATAGAAAAGATCCTCGTCCGTGAGGGCGCAAAAGCTTTCACCAATACATTTGAAGACCTGCACGGAATGGATCAGCTGCCCGGTCTTGCAACCCAGCACCTGCTTTCAAAGGGCTACGGCTTCGGCGCAGAGGGCGACTGGAAAACCGCAGCTATCACCGCTATCTTTAAGGCAATGTATCCTGACGGCGCTACCGCCTTTATGGAGGACTATACCTACGATTACGAAAACGGACTTATCCTCGGCGCACATATGCTCGAGGTCTGCCCGAGCATCGCTAAGAACAAGCCTCGCATCGAGGTGCACCACCTCGGTATCGGCGGCAAGGACGACCCCGCAAGACTTGTCTTTGAGGGAAGAAGCGGCAGAGCA
>CAMYUO010000214.1 GCA_947302065.1 uncultured Clostridia bacterium
CTCTGAAGACCGAGAGTTCAAATCTCTCTACTCACCCTCACAGACCGCTTGCAATATGCAGGCGGTTTTTTTGCAATATGCACACAAAAAGAGCGTTCCGTGCGGAGCGCTCTTTCTGCATAGTATATGGGGTAGTAAGATCATTCGCATATGAGTTCTGTTGTCTGCACCGTCTTTATCCTTGACGATGACAGGTAAGAAAACAGCGCAAAGCATATGCAGATGACCGATGCTGGCATTAGTATCTCAACAGCTGTTAGAGAATGCGTGAAATCGGTGATGCCGACGATGCGCAGCAGTGCCGACAGCAGCGGCTGTGTGAATGCGCAGGCAAGGATAAAGCCTATCACGCTTCCGAGCACGCCGAGGATAAGAAATCTCACGGAAAACGATTTGCGCAGGTTGCCGACGGTGAACCCGACCGATTTGAAAATGCCGATGTCCGTGCGCTCACGCAGGAACGTTATCTTGCTTATCATGCTCACCGTCACGAGCAGGAACACTACCGAAACGCCCACGACAACTGCGATAACAACGACGAGGAACAAATCGACAAGATCCATTATGTCGCCGTCGCCTTGTGCTGACGAATCCTTGCAGATGAGTATATCCTTGAACTCGGTATTGAGCATTTTTATCGCATCATCGGTCTTGTTCTTGTCACCCATAAAGATGTTGCACGCCTGCGCTTTGAGACCGATCCTCTTTGCGCCGTCAAGCGTCATGCCGATAGTCCTGCCCATATTGCTTATAGACTGGTATGTGCCGACGATGAGATACTCGGCTTTTCCACCTGCTATCTCCAGCGTGACCTTATCACCGATTCCCTTTTCAAGCTCATCGGCAACTATCTTGGTGATGACTATCTCGTTATCATACACGCACATTTTCCCGTTCATGACCTTATAATATTTTGAAAAGTCCTCGCAGGCTTCAACGGTGAACAGCGAACCGTCTGCAAGCGCATTGTCCGAAAAGGCAATGAAATCAGCCTCTGCGCCCTTGTCAAACTCGCCTATCCTGTCCTTGACACGCTGCATATCCTTTTCCTCGAACTCTTTAAAAAGCGTGCCTGTTGCGGTGTAACCGACATCGCCGAATATCTCTTTGAAATTAAGTCCGAACGAGAGATTGCTGACCGTGACCATAAAGAACATCAGCAGCACGGATATGAGCAGCACGAAAATGTAGTGCTTGAAACCCGAGGTCACCTGTCTGAGCGACATAGTGAGCGAAAGCGCTTTCTGGCGCATAGGGATATTGAGCCTGCCTGTGAAATGAACGTCTTTGTGTGCGTTGTTGAGTGCGTTCACAGGTGAAATCTTTCCGAGCTTTCTCGTTGTGATGATAACGAAAAGCATAAACAGAGCTATCATTGCGACAGCTATCAGCGAGCAGGACAGGAAATCTATCTTGCAGCTGGTGTGAATGCCTGTAACGGTGCGGAACAGCTTACCGAGAACTGCAAGCAGCGGCACTGAGATTATAAGACCAAGTATAGTTCCGATAACAAGTGCTATCATATACTGCCAGATGTACGAAAGGCGTATCTGCCACACGGTAAAGCCCTGTGATTTGAGTATTCCGAGGTCAACGTACTGCATCTCTATGGTCGAGTTTATGCTGTTGAGCATCATAAGTGCAACGACAACAGCGAGCAGACCTACGAACATATATAAAAGGCTTGTGCCCGTTTCTGCATACATTCCCGTCATGCTGATAAGCTCGGGACGGGTGATGTATAGCATCGCATTGTCAACAAGACCGCACTCGTCATTGAGCTGCTTGACGAGCTTGGATTCTTTCACCTCGCCGTCGGTGAAAATGTGCAGCATAGTGACTTTTGATATGTAGTTATTGTTCACTATGCCGTCGGTGATGCCTTTTTCGATGCGGTCGTAGTCCTCATCGCTGATGAAAAAATGCTCTGGGGCAAGCAGCGTCGAGCCGTAAATAGGGTCTTCGGTGAAACCCTTTATCTCGAACTTTTCGTTTGTGTCGGCAGATGATTTTACCTCAAGTGTGTCGCCCTTTTCAAGGCCCATGACCTTGCCCATGCAATAGCTGACATAGACCTCGCCTTTCCTGAGCTTGGGCACGTCGTCAACGAATCCGCTGAAATCGTCATTGAAGAGCTTGAGCTCATCGAGCTGTCTTATAAATCTTGCGGAATAATCCTTTGTCTTACCGCCTGCGGTATATTCCATATTTGTACTTAGAAGCGGCTGCTCACGGAACGACTTGATGTGTTCGTTGTTGTCAAGACCTGCTTTGACCTTATCGGTAAGCTTTTGCTCTTCAAAGGTCATTATGATATCGCCGACATTGTTATGGTCGAGCGTGTCGTTGAGCGATTCGTAAAGATTCTTTGAGTTGCTCACCGAGCCCGAATATGAGAAAACGATTATCGCCATAAGGGCAATGATGCCCTTGAAAGCGCCCGTTTTGAATTTGATGTTGTTTTTAACAAGGTAAAGTACAGACTTCATTGCGCCGACCTCCTTACCACTGCATAGAGGTGAGCCAGGAGTTGACCTGCGCTTCCCTGCTCTTTTCCTTGTCAGATTCATACGGAGGCAATGTCAGCTCGCCGCTGACCGTACCGTCCTCGATGTAGATTATCCTTGTTGCACGCAAAGCGGCTCGTACATCGTGGGTGACCATAAACACAGACTGACCGTTCTGATTGAGCTTTGTCAGCAGGTCGAGCACCTCGATGGTGTTGCGCCTGTTGAGCGCACCTGTCGGCTCGTCTGCAAAAAGCACGGCAGGCTCGCTGATGACAGCTCTGATTATCGCACATCTTTGCTGTTCACCGCCAGAGCACTGCGAAGGCAGATGATCCTTGACATGATCTATGCCCATAGACTCAAACAGCTTGTTCGCCTTTTCGTCGGTCACCGATGACGGCGTGTTCTTATCAAGATAAGCAGGCACAACGACATTTTCAAACATCGTCATATTGCTCACCAGGTGCATCTTCTGGAACACAAAGCCGAAATCTTTGCGGCGCAGCAGTGTAAGCTCTTTTTCAGATGTCTTTACAAGGTCTTTTCCGCCGTAGATGACCTCACCCGAGGTCGCTCTGTCCATTCCGCTGAGCGCATACAGCAGGGTCGATTTGCCCGAGCCCGATGCACCCATTACAACGGTCAGGTCGCCCTTGTAGACATCAAGGTCGATGCCCGTCAGAACGTGGTTCTGCACGCCGTTTGAGGCAAATGATTTGCAAAGTTTTTTTGCCGATAGGATAACGTCATTCATAGCATTGTGTCCTTTCTTCTGTTCACACAGTTTTTGTTCTGTGCTTACAGGATACCACAAGTTAGATTAAGGAATCTTTAAGAGTTGGTACTTTTTTCTTCTGGCAGCGTCACATCGACTTTCAGACCCGGCTGGACGTTTGATACGCTGACATCTCCGCCGCTGCGCTGAGCGACATATCTGACGATATACAAGCCGAGTCCCGAGCCTTCGGCATCGTGCGAGTTGCTGCCCCGGTAGAACTTATCGAACACGAACGGCAGGTCTTCGTCGGGTATGCCGCTGCCGTAGTCACGCACGGACACGGTAAAAACATTGTCTTTCTTGGTGACAGATATATCTATCTCGGTGTGCGCATATTTCTGCGCATTTGCGATGAGATTGCCGAAAAGCTGTGTGAGCCTTGAACGGTCGGCATACACTCTCACAGGGAACATCGGGCGTTCGAACTTAACATCGGTCACCGCTGTTTCCTTGACAAGATCATCGATAAGCTCGCACAGGTCAATGCTTGACGGGTCCATTTTGAGTGCGCCGAGCTCGCCTATCGAGTGGGTTATCATATCGTTGGTCAGCTTTGCGACCTCATTGCATTTGCTGCTTATCACATCTAGATAGGAATACATCTCCTCGGTGTTTGAATACAGCCCGTTGACAAGCGCCTCGGAGTATGCACAGATAGACGCAACAGGCGTTTTGAGGTCGTGAGACAGTGATGCGATGACGGTCTTATTGTTGTCGATAGCCGCACGCTCACAGGCACGAGCCTTGATTATCTCACGGCGCATGCTGTCAAATGCCCAGGTAAATTTGCCGAAATAGTTGGTACGCTGATAGTCGAGTGCCTCATCGAATTCGCCCGCCGCAAGGCTGTCCGCAAAGCGTTCGAGCTTATGAAAAGGCTTTATTACACTTATAAAGATAAAGACTATGCAGATGTTCACGACAGCGGCCGCAATTATGCAGAGTATCCACAGCCTTGCGCTGCTGTCCTGCTTTTCGTTTTTAACGCTGCCCGCCTCGCTGACAAGCTCCTGTGCCTTTTCGGCGGCAGCCTGCGTGTTGCCCGAACGGATAAGCTGGTCTATCTCGTTTGCGGTGACT
>CAMYUO010000215.1 GCA_947302065.1 uncultured Clostridia bacterium
CAAATACCGACTGTCAGACAAGTACCGATGATTCGTATTTTACAAGCAGCGAAGAACCAAAGGCAAAGGAAAGTAAGCTCATCACATTCAGCACAGCTCCGGTAGTGACTGATGACGGAAATTATGGATTCATTCTTGATGAGAAAGGACTTAGCAACACTGCATCTGTCGGTGCCTATATCTGCCTTGATGTCAACGATAAATGGTATATCTCGGCGTAACAAATGACATAAAGTCTGATTGGGAGAGTGGAACGGTCGCTGATAACTTTGACGGGTATTGGCTTGCACTTTCCGACGGAACTATCCTGACGAGTTATGTTGTTGAGCAAACCGATGCATACACAGTGTTCACAGCACCTATCAAGCTCAACGGAAAGCGCACAAATCTGCGTATGAGAGTCGATAAAGAGTATCAGGTAACTATTGAGGGTGCATGGGACGGCATCGCCGAAAACGGTACTGCAGCCCGTGAGATAACTAAGCTCAAGGCAGGCGATAAAGTCACTGTCATCAATTCGCTCCTTGACGGCTCAGAGATGGAGACTTCCGAGCATACATGGGCTGCTGACAGCGGCGTGAATTATGCTTATCTGCCGCAGGGCGATTATTATTACGGATTCACTATTGATGATGTTTATGGTGACTATTTAATAACTGAACCGGTTGTATTCTCGATAGATGCAGCTGGTAAGATAAAGTTCAATGCTCAGACTGCACAGCAGACTGAAACAGGAAATGAGGAGGAGTAATTATGTCAGAAGAGACCAAAAAAGTTGAAGAAGCAGAAGAGACAGAAGAAAAGACCGAGGAAGGCAAGAAAAAGTCTTTCTTGAGCCAGAATGCGGTAGAGATACTTGTTGCCATTTTCCTTGGCATCACGGCTCTGCTCACAGCATGGGCATCGTGGATAGGTTCACTGCACGGCGGAAATCAGTCTACAAACTACACAAAGAGCAACAATCTTGCTGCTGAGGGTAATTCCGAGTATAATGCGGGAATGCAGCTTTATCTCTCAGACGTACTCGCATGGAACACAATGAACGAGTATCTGTTCGATAAAGAAATAGCGCTTGCAAACGGTCAGAAAGAGGCTGCGGAGATCATTGAAGAAAAGCTCCAGACATATCTTGATCAGAACGGAAGCGAAATTCTTGTTGACGCATATAAACAGATGACCGATGATATGGATTCACCTTTTGAAGTAAAGGGCATGAGAGATAAGTATTTTGAACATGCCAACGAGCTTCTCGAAGAGTCTCAGAAAGTCCTTGAAGAGGGAAAAACTGATAATGCAAGGGGAGATGCTTATAACCTCGTAAGCGTTATCTATTCGGTAGTTCTGTTCATGCTTGGTATCGTCGGCATATTCAAGAGGATCCCGAACCGTGCGGTCGTACTGTTCATCGCAGTCGGCGTTCTTATCGTTGCAACGATCTATATGTTCACGATCCCGATGCCTACAGGTTTCAGCCTTGGCAGTTTCTTTGGAACTAAATAAACTGTAATAGTTCATTTTATGCGCTTTGCCAACCCTGGCAAGGCGCTTTTAATATGCCGTTTTGTACAATTTGTTTGGTCGACCGCTGAAAATCCAGTATTTTCATATCAAAATGAGCGAAAAATGTCATAATTATGTTGACTATTTACTTTATTAATGGTATAATAGTATTCGTATATGGAGTTAGAAAGGAAGTGCCAGTATGAATGTTAAACTGCTTGCTCATACACCCGAGGCAGAAAAGATAATCGCCACTGCCGCAAAGCTTTGTTATTCGTCAAGTGATATCGAATCACTTAAAGACGGTCTTACCGATGAAAAGATACAGAGCTTTGTCACAATGCTTGCCGATATCGGTCATGAAAGCGTTATGGAGCATGTCAGCTTTACTTTCGGAATTGAGGGCATTTCCAGAGCCTGCTCACACCAGCTTGTGAGACACCGCATAGCATCTTACTCTCAGAAAAGCCAACGTTATGTTAACGAGAACGGTTTTGAGTTCATCACGCCGCCTGAAATAGAGGCTGATGCAGAGGCAAAAGCAGAGTTTGATAAGCAAATGGCTGCCCTTACCGAAAGCTATAATAAGATAGCCGAGATACTCACCGAAAAGCATACAAAGACTTTTATGGAGCAGGGAATGGACGAAAAGGAAGCTCGTTCAAAGGCAAGAAAAAAAGCCAATGAAGATGCAAGGTTCGTTCTTCCAAATGCCTGTGAGACTAAGATCGTAGTAACGATGAATGTCAGAAGCCTTTTCAACTTCTTCAAGCACCGCTGCTGCAACAGAGCACAGTGGGAGATCAAGGCTGTTGCTGATGAGATGCTCAAGCTTTGCAGACAGGTCGCTCCGAATGTGTTTAAGAATGCAGGACCGTCCTGCGTAATGACAGGCAAATGCCCCGAGGGCAAAATGACCTGCGGTAAGATAGTCGAGATCAAGCAGTTCTATAAAGAGCTTTAATTACATAACAAGGAGGTCACATTATGGTATATGTTTTTCTTGCAGACGGATTTGAAGATATTGAAGCACTTGCTCCGATAGATATACTCAGACGTGCAAATGTCGAGGTCAAGACCGTCGGTGTTACAGGCAAAGAGGTAACAAGCGGACACGGCGTTACCGTAACGGCTGATATTTCTGTCAGTGACATCAAGCTTGACAGTGACCTTGAACTTATAGTTCTTCCGGGCGGTATGCCGGGAACGCTCAATCTTGAAGCGAACGCTGGCGTTCAGAAAGCTATAGATTTCTGCGCCGCTAATGATAAGTATATAGCTGCGATCTGCGCAGCTCCGTCGATTCTTGGTCATAAGGGATTGCTCAAGGGAAAAAAAGCTGTTTGCTTCCCCGGATTTGAAAAAGATCTTATCGGTGCAGAAACTTGCAGCGACCTCGTTGTTAAAGACGGAAAGTTCATCACAGGCAAAGGATCCGGCGCTTGCATAGAATTTGGTCTTAAGCTTGCAGAAATACTGGTTTCTGCCGATGCAGCTTTGAAAATCAAGGCTGGTATGCAATGCAAATAGGCGATAAAAAACGGCTCAGAGCTTATTACAAAAAGCTGAGACAGTCTATGTCCGCTGCGGAGAAGAAAAACTGTGATGACCGCATTACAGCAGCTTTTCTCGAAAGCGAGCTTTATAAAAAGTGTGACGAGCTGCTTGTATATGTTTCATTTGATATCGAAGTTGACACTCTTGAGATCATCAGGAAAGCTCTTGGCGAAAAGAAGGTTTTCTGTCCCAGATGTGTCAGCGGTACAAATATAATGGAGTTTTATCATATAGAAAGCTTTGACGACCTTGAAGCAGGCAGTTACGGTCTGCTTGAACCGGTCGTGGACACCGCTCCTGTGCAGAGCTTTTCCGACAACTCGGTGTGCATTGTGCCCGGGTTATCGTTCGATGATAAAGGATATAGACTTGGTTTCGGCAAAGGTTTTTATGACAGGTTCCTGGCTGATTTCAACGGATCGACCGTCGGTATCTGCTATGACAGCTGTCTGCAGGAAAGCCTGCCGGCAGACGAGTTTGATATATGTGTTCAACACCTTATTACGGAAAGTAAAAATGTTTCTTTTGGTTTAAGAAAGGAAGAGATCTATGGATAAGAATGAGCTCAGCCTTGAGGAGATAATTGCGGCTAACAACGCTATCAGAGCTGAGGTTGAAGGAAATGTTGCAGAGACTCCGAGTGCTGAACCGGAAAAGACTCTTGATGAGATCATTTCCGATGATGCTGACAATGCAGCAGGCGGAGCTGAGGTATCTGCTGAAGATGCGGAGGTCACGGTCGACGATGAGATCGGACAGACAAAGCATATGCTTACTGCCGATGAGATACTTGCCGATGATACTCTGACAGGCAGCGTATCTGACGGGACTGCATCTGACGAGACTCACAGCGAGCTTACTGTTGATGAGATCCTCAACGATGTGAATACTGTTGATGATGCGCAGGTCGAAGACGTCAAGCCTGTTGATGATGCTGTTCTTGCTGAGATACTTGGTGAGGATTCAGGCTCGGGCACAGCTCTTGCTGTTGCTGATAGCGATGATGCTGCAGAAAAGACTGACAGCGAACGAGACGAGTATGATGATGATATCGACAATGAGCCGACCGTTATCATGCCACGCAGCGGCAGAGCATCTTCAAACCGTCATCCTGCGAGCAGACGCCGCACGAGCAGCAGAAGAAAGGTACATAAGAAACAGAAACCGAGCAAGTTCAATGGTACTATCTTTGGTGGAATCATACTTACTTGTATAATCCTGACCGCATCAATAGTTCTTGCTATAACAGGTATATCTATTGCTACTGAGTATTACGGAATCGGTAAGTCTGATAACGATGTTATTTTCAAC
>CAMYUO010000216.1 GCA_947302065.1 uncultured Clostridia bacterium
GAACATCACCAAGAGATCGCATTTCGGTACTCAGGACGACGTGTCGCTTTCCTGCGTCTACGACCCCGAGCTTGCCGCTGAAAACCTCGATATGCTCAACAAGAAGGTCGAGGAAAACAAGCAGAAGGCAGCCGAAAGAAAAGCAAATATGATGCGCAGCAACTTATGATGAAAGGATATAGGTGTACGTTATGGTTATAAATTCGTTTTATAATACAGCTAAGACCTATGCAGAAAAAATAAGACAGGAAAAAACCGCTTATTATAAAGAGCCGGGCGCTACCCTCACCCTCGTTATGAGCGAGGAGCAGGAGATCTTCTCGGGCGTAACAAGCATCAAGATCAACGAGGGCAAGGTTGATACCATTCACTCCGAGGCTATCGCTATCATGTCTATGATAGCTGCAAATCAGCCAAAGGCAAAGCAGATGGTAACTATCGCTTTCAAGGATCAGAGCGTTGTTAAGCCTTGTGACGAGTGCCTTGACCTGCTTCTGAAAGCAGATGCCGACAACGGCAAGTGCGAGATCGCTATCGCACCGACTCAGACAGAAACAGCTATCAACCTGAAATCTCAGGCTACAAATATCACGGCAGAATTCCTTGAGAAAGATACAAAGACTGAAGTTGAGAACGTTCCAGATCTCGGCGCACCCGCTGAGTTCGTTTCGGGATTTGAGTTCGACGCTGATAACCCGTTCCTTGCAGGCGACGAGGAGATACCTGAGGAAATCAAGACAATTGCTTCCGAGGCAGCAAAGAATCCTCCTGCTTTCGAGCCGGGTATGATGCAGCAGCCCGGATATGCTCAGCAGATGTATCAGCAGGGATTTATACAGCAGCAGCCCGGAATGTACCCGCAGGGATTCGTTCAGCAGCAGCCCGGAATGTACCCACAGCAGGGCTTTATGCAGCAGCAGCCGGGTATGTATCCTCAGCAGCAGGGCGGATTTATGCAGCAGCAGCCTAACATGTATGCTCAGCAGCAGGTGTTCGCTCAGCAGCCGTCTGCAAGCGCATTTGCGCAGGGTACAAACGTATCTGTACACGTTTCCGATGTCATCAGCGCACCGCATGACGAGCCATATGAGCCTGTAAAAGCAGCTTCCAAGTATGCTGACACAACTGGCGGCAACGTGCTCAAGCAGAGGCTCGCTTCCCTGTTTGAAGAGGACGAGGACGACGAGGGCGGCAACAACGCTACGATGTCCAAAGAAGACCTTGAGAATCAGGCAAAGGAAATGAAGAAGAGCGCTAAGACTAACGCTAAACTCAAAAACAAATTCTAATTTTTCTTTTCATATTAAAACTCCGAAAGGCTGTGGCAGGTATCCCCTGCCGCAGCCTTACTCTTTATGCTATTTATGAATACGCAAAAAAAGACCTGCCCACACGGACAGGTCTTGAAATTTTACTATTTGAATTTTACGCCGAGCTTTGATTGTATCATTCCGTACATCTTCATCTTTACGCCGGATTTCTGCTTTCTGTAGAACACGATAACAAGTGCAGATGCAACAACAGAGAACAGCACGCCGAACAGGATCTTCATGCCAACGCTGCCGAAGATGATGAACGAAAGCACCCATGCAACAACAACTGCTGCAATGATCAGCGGTACGCAGAATGACTGGAACGTTCTGCTCGTTACCTTGACATAGTGCATGATGTCCTTCTTGCTGAACGAGTTATAGTTTCTTGCGATGAACGTATCAGGTCTTGCCCAGGCATAGAAATCCTTCAGCTGCTTGAACTCGATAAGATAGTTCTGACCGGTAGAAGTTACACGGTAATCAAGCTGATATCCACCGTTCTTCAGCTTTCTTGCGTCCATGATATGTACGATAGTACCAGCCTCAGCCTGCTTCGGGAAAGACTTTGTTACAAGGAATTTTCCGTCGACTGCGTCATTGATGTTTTTGAGCATATATGCCATGTTCTTATCTTCCTTCCTGACAAAAAGCGGTTTATTTCTGCTTCTTTGTTATTATACAATGCCCACACGGGTCGCTACTATAATTTTAACACATTTTTCTGCAAAACACAATAGCATTTTGACGCTTTTTACATTTTGAACAAGCAAGTCCGTCATTTTGCCAATAAATTAAACATATTGTACACGAAAACGTTATCAGGATTCTTTGAGCGTTTCGAGTAAGCTGTTAAGCTCGCTGACAGACGTGCTGATGACCTTTGCGCTGTCATTTGCAACGTCGATGTTCTCATCGAACGACTCGAGAGAATTCATTGTAGTTTCGAGGATAGTAGCCATCTGCTTAACGCTTGCTTCGTCCATCGAGGTGTTCTTGTTGCAGAACGCAATGATGTTCTTGAGCAGCTCTGTGACTGTATCCTTCTTCTCAGCTGTCTTAGCGCTTGCGTCATCTATCTTGGTCAGATTCTCGCTGATAGCCTGAGCCTTCTCAGCCACCTTCTGCGAGAACTCTTCATACTTAGCGTTCTTCTCATCATCCTGCTTGATCTCTGTCTGCTTGTTTGCAAGCACATGGAAAATACAGTTGTCGGGAGTATTGATATCTCTGTAGATAGCGGTAGCCATCTCACGGCATGTTGTATATCCGCAGTAGCCGCAGTTATAAGTTCTTTCCTTGTCGGTCTTTTTGCCCATCTGGTTGAAGATAGGCTCAAGATCGGCATCGGTCGGGATAGGTGAAGTTCTCTTAGGAGCGTAGCTTCTGATAAAATCGTCAAGATCAAGCTCATCATCGAGCTTCTTCCACAGTTTTTCATCTCCCCACTTTACCTTTCCTCTTGACTTAGCTCTCATATCGTCCTCAAGAGACTTGAATGTGGAGATAACATCAAAGCAGGAATTGTTAGGGTTAGAACCGGGTCCGAGACCGCAGCCGAAATCACAGCTGAGAGCGTCAAGCAGATCAGGGAGCTTATTTGACGGAGTCTTGGAGAAGCTGTTGAGCTGAGTTGTAGCAGAACGGTTGCCTGCTGAATAGATACCGTTGATATGCATATTGAAGTTAGCGATGTTCTCGCACAGACCGCCCGGTCTTGTAGAGAGCGAGCCAACGTTAGCGACCTTCTCATAGAACTCATAATCGTTGTCAGGATAGTTCTCCTGAGGGATAACGATATCGTTCTTCTGGAAATATTCCATCAGCTTTTTGAAAGTAACGCTGTAGTCGATAAGACCGGTCTCAGCACACTCAAACTTTCTTGCGATACACGGCGAGAAAACAACGATCTTCTCGTTTCTTCTCAGATAGTTCTTGATATAGATAGCCGCACACAGTGTCGGGCTTGCAACAGGAGCAAGATTCTGCACGAGGCTTGGCTGATACGCCTGAACATAGTTTACAAGCGCACTGCATGAGTTGCTCACGACGTTCGGGATATTCTTTGCTTCGATGAGGCTCATCATAGCCCATGTGTAGATATCCGCACCGAAACCGCCGTCAAAGATCGTATAGCTTCTCTTCTTGAACCAGTTAAGGATACCCTTCCACTGATTCGGGTAAGCGATCCTGATCGCAGGGTCAACGATAACGACCATTCTCTCGTCCTTGATCTTGGACATAAATACTGCTGTATCATCGACATAATCTCTTGCGCCCTGCGTGCAGACCTTAAGGCACTCACCGCAGGCGATACACTTATCGACATTGACCTTGGTATAGATGTGTCCGTTATCCAGCTTCAGAGTAACGTTTGCCTCAGGAGCGGGACACACTCTCACGCAAGCATTGCAGCCCTTACATCTGTCGGGTCTGACTATGATTATATCTTTCATTACATAACACTCCTCGAAAAATTATATTATATATGATAGAAAGCCTTATTTCAAGGATTCAGCCATCTTAGCGAGAGCATCGAGGTCAAGTCCGCCGCCGGATTTCTCCTCTTTCTTTTTGTCGTCCTTCTTTTCTTCTTTCTTGTCACTCTTCTTATCGTCGTCAGATGCGATCGACTGAGCCATGCTCATGAGCTTTTCAAGCTCTTCATTTCTTTCGATATCGTCCTTGGATCTGCCAGTGCTGTAATCGTAATCGGTCTTTCCAAGCGTAGGCTCCTTAGGCAGCTGTGCAGCGACCTCCTCGGGAACTGTGAATTTCGGCACGCCATCTTTCTTGAGGGCAGCCTCTGCATCCTTGAGCACTGTCTCGCTCTTTGTGAGCTTGTCTGTGCCGTCTGTCTGTAATGCAACGAACAGTTCCTTGATCTTTGAAACATTTGCGCTAATGCTCTCGATATCGGAAAGCATAACTGCTCTGAGGTTTGCAGATGCAGCCTTCATAGCCTCATCGTCGTTATAAGCCTTAGCCTCGATCTCAGCAGCCTGCTTTTCAGCGGCATAAACGATCTTAGCA
>CAMYUO010000217.1 GCA_947302065.1 uncultured Clostridia bacterium
CAGGAGCTGTTCTGCCTGTTCGGCGGTAATTGTTTTTGCGTAGCGCTTTGGCCACATAAATTCGTTGAAATACTTATAGGCAGTTTCCTTATCAAAATACGGGTTGTCGTAGGTCGAATTGGCATATGCGGGAACGATGATATTGAAGCCTTTTTCAAATCCGCTTTTGACAGTTGCGTCCATGCAGTAATCTGTTGACACGCCGATAGTTATGATGTCCTTTTCGCCCTTGGAGCGCAGGTACTCGGTCAGGCCTGTCATAGGGTGAAAGGCGCTGTTGACGTTCTTTTCAAAGCGGCGTTCATCGGCTCTCGGCGCAAAGTCCTCATAGATCTCATAGTTATCCGCAGACTTGTCAAGCTCGGTGCCCGGGCCGTCGTCGTGCTGGACATATGCGACCTCGACATTGTTCTCTCTCGCAGCAGCTATCAGCTTTTTAATGTTTTCCCTGACCGTTTCAAAGGCATACAGGTCTTCGTTAAAACAGCCCTTTTGCGTATCCACAACTAACAGTATCATTTGTTATCCTCCCCTTTAAGATAAGTCTTTGTCAGCCCAGCTTTTTATCACGCCGAACAGTTCGTTGAAGGACGATGCGGTGTAGTTGATATCATACTCTTTTTCCGCTGTTTCGATGTCGCCCTGCGGCATGAACCAACAGCTTGACAGCCTTGCATTTTTCGCACCGAGCATATCCGATGTGAGCGAGTCGCCGATAACAAGGCAGCTTTCGGCAGGCTCGCCGATGGCTTTTATGACTGCATCGAAGAACTCCCGTGCGGGTTTGACTGTGCCCAGCTGTTCGCTCACGAACACATCGCTCAGATACTCATTCAGCCCTGTTGATGCTATGCGTCCGCAGGCGTTTCTTGTCACGCCGTTTGTGATGATATACACTCTTGCATCGGGAATGCTTTGCCTGATATTATCGAGCAGCTGCAATGCGCCGTCAAGCAGCACGCCGTGGTGCGACATATGGTCGATGAAATCGCTGTTTATCCTTTCAAGGTCCATTTTATCGGTATCGCAGCCACACTGCTCGAACAAACGACGAAACCTTGTCACGAACAGTTCGGGTTTGGTGATGCTGCCCTTTTCAAATTCAAGCCAGAGGCTTTTGTTTATCCGCTTGAATGACTGATAGAGTTCCTCGGTAAACTCCAGACCCTTTTGCTCCATTACGAATTTCACGCCAAGGCGTTCAGATGCGTGAAAATCGAGCAGTGTCTGATCCAGATCAAACAACAGGTTATGATGCATTATCTTTGTCCTCCATTTGCGGTATTCTGAACTATTTCAGCGGCGGGAGCGAATGGATATCATAGTTGTCGTAGTAGATATCGAACGCTGTTTTTACATCGCCGAAAAGCTCGATGAGCGCACCTGCCTGGAACATTGCCGAAAGCGTACCCGAGGGTGCTTTCCAAGCGGCGTTTGAGACCACCTCCAGCTTTTCGTTGCCGGGTGCGCTTGCACGCAGAATCGACTCCGCTCTGAACAGCAGCTCACCCGTTGCGATATGATAGTCGCTCGAAACGATAGCAAGCTTTTTGACCGAGGTATATTTTGATGTCAGGATATCGTAGGTGAATATAGCATTCTGCGCTGTTGTTATGGAATTATCCTCGATGATGATGCGCTTTTTGTCGATACCCTGCTGCTCTAACCACTTTGCCATTTCGCCTGCTTCGGAAGCTGATTCGTTTTCAGATGCTGTGCCGCCGCCTGTGCAGGCGATATACGCCTTGGGATACTTTTTCGCACTGTTGAGCGCAACGGTCAGGCGCTGAACAAGCTCGTCCTTCATCGTGCCGTCGGGATTGAGCTGAAAGCCGAGCACGACTATGCACAGTTCGTCCGTATCGGGCAGGCCGTCGGGGAGAACATCGTAATTGAGCTGCTTGCCGAGGTCTTCCGATGTCCAGACATCCATTATGTTTTTCCAGCGTTTGCCCGCAGATGCATCGCATGCGGAAAGCTCGCCGAGCAGGGTGTCTATCTTATCCTTTGCCTCGGAGCCGTAGCTGCCGTAGTCAACAGCCATTTCCTCGACTATCTTCTCGACACGCTTCGGTTCTGACGAGGTATGCGAGGAGTCGCCCGAAGAGGCTGCCGATGAGCCGGTGGTATCCGATCTTGACGAGCTGCTGCCGCAGCCTGCAAGCGAGACGCACAGGCAAAGGGAAAGTATAAATGATATCAGACGGATATGCGGTCTTGTTTTTGCTGACATGGTGCATTTCTCCTTTTAAGATTCTTTTGAATATATTATACCCTGCGGCAAAGGGAATGTCAATAAGACGGCGCTTATGCTGTTTCAAACAATTTCCTTTTTTCTGTCACTTTGTTTTCACATAATGGTTATAACATTTAACTTGCAAAGGCTGATGCCTTTAATTCTATGGGGAGAGAAAAATACAATGCACAGATTATTATCATTCACGCTCGTTATCGTGATGCTGGTCGGGCTTACGGCTTGCAGCGACAAAAAGACGAGCGACACAGACAAGAAAGAACAGGCGCAGGCATCGGTGCTTGTCAGCAAGATGACCGAGGCAGAGAAAAAGCGGACATCTATCCACGAGCTGACGCTGCTCGATAAGCCGAAAGAGGAAGATGACACGGCACAGCACAAGATCGGCATATCGTTCCACACAAGGACAAAGCAGGAGTATGAGCAGGGACTGAAGCTCGGACTCGAACAGGCCGACATAACGCAGGAACAATTCGATTCGATGAAAGATAGATTTGTTGAATCGACTGAGCCTTCGGCGGTCTACATCGACGGACACCGTGTTGATGTCGATGTGTTTCTGATCCAGAATTTTGCACAGCAGGACGGACCGCTGGAATTTATGGCGCCCGATGCATCGGGCACAGGTAAAACCGTGCAGGTCAGCGTAAAGAATTTTGATGAGTATCTCGGGTGGCTCTACCGTTACCGCAAAGCAGCAGGCGGCAGCGATGAGCAGGCAAAGTCGGCGGTCAAGCAGGCAGAGCTTGTAAAGGATGCACTTGCAAACAAGACCTATGAAACTGTGCCCGAGAAAGACAATCAGGTGACATACGGCGGATACGACCCTTTTGCAGATATGCGCAGCAAGTGGGAATTTGACAGCGACAGGGCAAAGGAGATAAAAGACCGCATCAAAGAGATAAGCATTTACGATGAACAGCTCGACACCGAGTTCCTTGTACACGTTGTACTGCCAAAGGATTATGACAAGGATAAGGTCTACCCTGTTTATTTCCTCACCGACGCTGTATGGCGTTTCAGTGATGCACTTACGCTTTCAAAGAAAGCTGATGAGGGCAAGTGCGGTGATGTGATATTCGTGACGCTGGGATACGGCTATCATCTTGACGGCAGCAACAACGATGTGCGTGGGCAGTATCTGCTTGATGAGCGTGCAAAGCTGCTCGATTTCATCACCGATGACCTTATGCCGTACATCTCCGAGAATTTTAAGATAGACTGCAAAAAGTCTACTCTCTACGGTCATTCAAACGGCGGCGTTTTCGCTCACTATGCGCTGTTCAATTCGGACAAATATGAGAACCAGCCTTTCGGTGCTTACATCATCGGCAGCCCTGCGTTCTGGGGTTCGTATAATGCGGGCATCGACAAGCAGACCTGCGACAGCGATTACGGCTACTGGGACAGAAAGCAGACGCTTGACAAAGACGTTTTTCTGTGTGCAGGCAGTCAGGAAGACCCCGACTACACCGACCTTTACAACGGCAACCCGACCACGCTTGAGGGACTTGCGGCGCTGAAAGAAAGGCTCGACAAGCACAACAAGGAGTGCAAGTACAAACTGTACGAATCGCACCACTATCAGTACATTCCCGAGATGCTCGATGAATGGCTGACCGAGCATTATGCAAAACAGTAAAAATATCGCACCTGCGCTTGTATGCAATGTACAGGCACGGGTGCTTTTTGCTGTATATAACAAAAAAATGACCTCCTGTGATTTCATTCATGGGAGGTCATTGATGTTGTTATTCTTTTTTAGTCCCACCAACCGAGCGGTCCTGTTTCTACGAGCGGTCCTGTGCAGAGAGGTCCTGTTGTAAACATATATTTTTCTCCTTTCAATATCGTGATAGTTGTTAGTAAGTAGTTTGTATGTCAGGTGTTAAACTCTGATCATGAAATATGGATAATCAAGCACATTGAGTGCGGGATCGCAGCTTCCGAGTGGTCCTGTTGTGAGAGGTCCTGTTGTAAACATAT
This sequence comes from uncultured Clostridia bacterium, assembly GCA_947302065.1. Taxonomy (GTDB): domain Bacteria; phylum Bacillota; class Clostridia; order Oscillospirales; family Ruminococcaceae; genus Hominimerdicola. The sequence goes on from CAMYUO010000217.1 coordinate 4,241, forward strand.
TTTTTCTCCTTTCAATATCGTATTGTTGTTAGTAAGTAGTTTGTATGTCAGGTGTTAAACTCTGATCATGAAATATGGA
>CAMYUO010000218.1 GCA_947302065.1 uncultured Clostridia bacterium
CTTCGGTCGGCAGATCCCATGTCATAAACTCGCAGGTCGGATTATCCTCGCAGCCGTAATACTTTTTGCCCTTCTTGGACTTTTTGAGGAGTATCTTTTTGCCGCAGAAAGGACACTTTCCACTCATCTCCTGAACGATCCTCTTTGTGTTGGTACACTCAGGGAATCCTGAGCAAGCAAGGAACTTACCGTATCTGCCTATCTTTATGACCATAGGCTTGCCGCAAAGCTCGCAGACCTGATCTGTCTCTTCACTCGGAACTTTCACACGCTTACCATCCATTGCCTTTTCAGCATCGGAAAGCTCGTGATCAAACTCACCGTAAAAGTCCTGCAGAGTCTTTATCCAGCTTTTCTTGCCGCTTTCAACCTGGTCAAGATTGTTCTCCATATTAGCTGTGAACTTGACATCAACTATCTTTTTGAAATGCTCGCTCATCAGCTCATTGGTAACTTCGCCAAGAGATGTGGGCTTGAGCTGCTTGCCGTCACGCTCAACGTAATTTCTCGCAAGAATAGTTGAGATAGTCGGAACGTATGTTGACGGTCTGCCGATGCCTGTTTCTTCAAATGCTTTAACGAGCGTTGCTTCGGTATATCTCGGAGGCGGCTGTGTGAAATGCTGATTGCCCTCAAGCGATTTTACATTCACAGTGTCGCCCTTTTTGAGCGGAGGAAGAATGTTTTTCTTTTCTCCGTCATCGTCCTTGCTCTCTTCGTAAAGCACGGTAAAACCGTCAAACTTTACAGAGTAACCTGTTGCCTTGAAGCAGCAGTTATCAGCAAGGATATCAACGGAAACAGTATCCATAAGGCAGTTAGCCATCTGCGATGCGATAAATCTCTCCCAGATGAGCTTATAAAGCTTATACTGGTCGTTTGTCACGCCGCTTGCCTTGACCTCATCAGGAGTAAGCTCGGGATGTGTAGGTCTGATCGCTTCGTGAGCGTCCTGGGAATTGCCCTTGGACTTATACTTTCTTGGAGTATCGGGAACATAACTGTCACCGTATTTTGCCCTTATAAACTCAGTTGCGGCATTTCTTGCTTCATCTGAGATACGCAGGCTGTCGGTTCTCATATATGTGATAAGACCTGTCTGTCCCATAGACTTGATCTCAACACCTTCGTACAGTTCCTGTGCAGTCTTCATTGTTCTTCTGCCCTGGAATCCGAGCTTTCTCGATGCTTCCTGCTGAAGAGTTGATGTTGTGAAAGGTGCTGCAGGTGATTTGCGGTGAACGCTCTTTTTCACCTTGTCAATAACAAACGATGCACCCTTGAGTCTTTCAAGGATCTTGTCGGTCTGCTCTTTAGTTTCAAGCTCAACCTTTTCGCCGTCGACTGTATTGAGTTTAGCAGAGAAAGTTTTTCTGCTGCCGACAGCTGAAAACTTTCCGTCGATTGACCAATATTCCTGCGACACGAATGCTCTTATCTCGTTTTCTCTGTCACAGATCATCTTTACAGCAACAGACTGCACTCTTCCTGCTGAAAGACCTCTTCTGATCTTTCTCCAGAGGAACGGAGAAAGCTTATATCCAACGATCCTGTCGAGGATACGTCTTGCCTGCTGTGCATTGACAAGATTAAGATCAATAGAACGTGGATTAGCCATACCTGCCTTGATACCGCTCTCTGTGATCTCGTTGAAAGTTACTCTGTTGCGCTGTGACATATCAAGGCCGAGCAGCTGCGCAAGATGCCATGAGATAGCTTCTCCCTCACGGTCAGGGTCTCCTGCGAGATATACATTGTCGCAGGCTTTTGCTTTTTTCTTTATATCCTTAATGAGATTTTCCTTTTCCTTGATGTTGACATACATAGGCTCAAAATTATGCTCGATGTCAACAGCAAGCTTTGATTTTGGAAGATCACGCAGATGTCCCATCGACGCAACGACCTCGTAATCTCCGCTAAGATATCTCTTTATTGTTTTAACTTTAGTCGGGGACTCAACTATAATAAGATTAGACAAAATGATTTCTCCATTCTCTGAAATTTAATCTGCAAGCTCAAACTGATTGCCCGGAAGGCTGTTAACTATGCCTTCGAGCTCAAGCATCGTAAGCGTTGAAAGCACGGTCGAGATGTCAAGACCTGTCTTAATGCTTATCGCATCGGCAAGTGCCTTTCCGTCTTCAAGTGCTTTGCATACTGCACTTTCGGTCTCAGTGAGCTGTGAATAATCGACCTCGGGCTTTTTGCTGACTGGCTGCGTCTGCTCCAAAGTCGGTTTAGTTTCTTTTGGTTTTGCCGAAACGGCTGCCTTGCGCTGTCTGATCTCCTCTGAATTATAAAACTCAGAGTCGTCAACAGGCAGACTGAAATCGCCGAAGCTTTTTGTGAAAGCGAAACTGTCAAAGCCTTCAAGCGCAAGTCTTCCGACAACATCGTCGGCATCGAACAGCGGGACACACTCATTTCTCAGCAGATATCTCTGTCCGAAATACCGTGGGTCGGTTATATCTCTCGGCGGTACGACAAACACAGGTTTTCCCTGATATGTTGCGTGGGTGTAATTATCAAGTCCGTGACTTGCTGCACCTGCCTCGATAAACACAACTCCCTGAGATATGCCAACGAGTATCCTGTTTCTCAGCTTGAAAGCATCTGAGAAAGTCTTTGACGCAGGGATATGCTCTGAGATGACAACGCCGCCGTTTTCTGCGATCTGCTTTTTGATCTCAAGACTTCCTTTCGGATAATCATAATCAAGAGACGTTCCACAGACAGCAACTGTCGGTTTTCCATTATCGATTGATGTCAGATTTGCTATCTGGTCGATACCGTTTGCAAATCCCGACGAAAGCGTTATGCCCCTTTTGATAAGCTCTTCGCAAAGATACCTTGCTGTGCTTACCGAATACTCGGAAGGCTGACGTGTGCCGACAACAGCAATTATACTGATATGGTTTAAAAAGTCAAGGTTACCGTAGCTGAACAAAACAGCAGGCGGATCTGCGATCGCCTTTAAACGCTGCGGATAGCCCTCACTTTCGTAACAATATACATTTATGCCTTTTTCGGAACACTCATCTATAAGTTTTTGTGCATCATCTTCGGTTATTTTGTCAACGTTAGCCTTTTCCTTATCCTTAAGACCGCTGACCTCGTGATCCTTGAGTGCCTTACAGAACTCCTCTGCGCTGTCATAGTTAGCAGAAAGCTCCCATATGCGTGGATTGCCTGCGCCAAATATCATGACCAGCATCAGCCATACTATTCGCTTGTCTTTCACAAGTCATCACCTCTGCACATTTCCCAAAGAATGATAGATCCGGCGGTAGCAACGTTGAGTGAATTTATATTTCCATGCATTCTGATCGTTATGCGCTGCTCACACAAAGCCACGTCCTGTTCGCTCATGCCATTGCCCTCGTTTCCAAGAACGACAGCACATCCGCCGCTGTAATCGGCGTTAGTTACCGAAACTGCATCTTTGTCGACGACCGAAGCATAGAGCTTAACACCCGCTTTTCTGAATGCATCTGCTGCATCGGACAGGCTTTCCGTGATCATAATATCAAGTCTTAAAGCCGAGCCCATAGCTGATCTGAGTACTTTTGGATTATACAGCTCGCAGCAGTCATTGCACATGATTACAGCATCAACGCCGACCGCATCGGCAGTTCTCAGAAGTGTTCCCACATTTCCCGGATCCTGAAGATCATCAAGCACAAGGTACTTACCGTCAGCTTTGATCCTGCTTTGGGTCAATGTGTTGTCAAACACTTTAGCGATAACAAAAACGCCCTGCGGATACTGAGAATCAGACATCTTCAAAGCAATGTCGTCATCGATCGTATAGAAATTAGCGCACTGTGAAAACCACTTTTCATAGACATACTCGCTGTACTTTTCAAGTGCTTTCAATGTGGCAAAGCAAGCTGTGATCTCCAGCTTGTCCTGCTGCCACAGATCGAATGCATCTTTGCATAACCTTGCACCCTCAAGCACGAACATACCCGCTTCACGCCTATGCTTTTTGCTTGCTGCAAGCTTGACATATTGTTTGATCTTGGGGTTGTCCCTGCTTGAAATATGCATGATTAACGCCGCCTTTTGCTAAGTTTTACTACCCTTAATATATAACAAAACACGCATATCCGTTAAAACATGCGTGTCATTATTATTAAAGAGCAGCCTTTGCCTTTTCAACGATAGCAGTGAAACCTGCAGGGTCGTTGATAGCGATCTCAGACAGCATTTTTCTGTTCAGGCTGATGCCTGCCTTGTTAAGACCGTTCATCAGTGTAGAATAGTTCATACCGTTTGCTTTGCAAGCTGCAGAAATACGGGTAATCCA
>CAMYUO010000219.1 GCA_947302065.1 uncultured Clostridia bacterium
GAGCTTGCATCTACAAGGATCGCTTCAAGTATGATCGTTTTCGACGAGTATACCGGAGTAAGAGTTCCGAGAAAAGCTATCCGCTTTAACGGTGATCAGAAGGGCGTTTACGTTATTCTTGGAAAGGATATAACTTTCAAGAAGATAGATGTTATCTATGAGGGAGACGATTTCGTACTCTCAAAGAATACAGATGATCAGGAGTATTTGCTCCTTTACGATCAGATTCTGCTTGAAAACGTTAAATCAGAAGATGTTTCAAGCGTGAGCGATAAAAAAGACAGTTCAGAGAGCAAAGGTGAAGCCAAGGATGAATCCTCTTGAAAATAGTGAACATAATTTTCAATATATCCTTGAAAATTATAAAGAAATATGTTATAATGTAGAGAATGCGAAGGTAAAGTATTCAAAAAGCGGCGCTGATGTGTCGATCATGGCTGTCACAAAGACGGTTGAACCTGAAAAGATCAATTTTGCTGTCTCTCAGGGCATCAAGCTGCTCGGCGAGTTTATGTCGAAGAAAGACATGTACGACAAAAGCGCTCAGGTACACTTTATCGGGCATTTGCAGACAAACAAAGTAAAGTATATTATAAATGATGTTGCGCTGATACAGTCGGTGGACAGCGTTAAGCTTGCAAGCGAGATAAACAGGCTTGCTGCTAAAAACAGTAAGGTGATGGACGTTCTTGTTGAGGTCAATGTTGGCGATGAGGCATCAAAGAGCGGTGTTGCTTTTGAAGAGTGCATCGGTCTTGTCAAGGATATCTCAGCACTTGATAACGTTCATATCAAAGGATTGATGGCTATACCGCCAATCGGCTGCGGCGAGGACATTTTTGAGAAAATGCATGAGCTGTATCTTAAGATCGGTGAAATGCAGATAAAAGGCGTTGACATGGACATTTTGTCTATGGGAATGTCGGGAGATTACGAACTTGCGATAAAGCACGGTTCTAATCTCGTCAGAATCGGAACAAAGCTCTTCGGAGCAAGAAAATATTTTGGAGGGTAATGACTATGGGATTCGTTCAGGGATTTAAGAATTTCTTCATAGGCGAAGACGAAGAACCTGAGATCTATCAGGCACATCCGGAAAATAATGATATTCAGGAGGATAGAGAAATGTTCAGAGAGAATAACGTAGAGTATAATCAGACACCGGTACAGACACCAACAGCTTCTGCTACTTATGAGAGAAAGCCAGCACCTGTAATGCAGCTTGTACTTGCAAGACCAAAGACTTTCCAGGAAGTTAAGTCTATCGGTGATGAGATCAATGCACAGAAGACTGTTATTCTTAACCTCGAGACTGTAAGCAACGATGTAGGAACAAGGATCGTTGACTTCCTTTCCGGCGTGTCTTATGCTAACAGGGGCACAATGAAGCTCATTTCTGCAAAGACTTTTGCTATTCTTCCTGAGGTCGTTTCATACGGCGGAGCAGATATTGCTCAGGAGCTGGAGAAGAACGGCTATAACTTCTGATAATGGCTGAAAAGAAGTTTTCTTTTCTTAATAATATTACTGACGAAGACAGGATACTGCTCAGTCATGTACTTGATATGGCGAATGCTTCAAAAGAGAAATATGTAACTAAGTTTACATTTTTTCTTGATGACAAACAGCAGGAACTGTGCAGGCAGGTGCTGATGTCGGAGAAACTCGATAATTATCTGTTCTGGGGTGGATTTGATCAGGCTGAAAGAAAAATGCTTGGTCTTTTTCACAGCTCAGATGAATCAAATACAGAAGATTTTCCTGTCAAGTCTATCTGCTTTACTTACCGAAAGGCTGATAAACTCACACATCGGGACTTCCTCGGCGCATTGATGAGTCTTCAGATCGAACGGCGCTGCGTTGGCGATATCTTTGTCGGTGAAGGCTGCACGAATGTGATGGTAGCCTATCAGGTCGCAGAACGTGTTTTGTGTGAAATCAGCAAGATCGGCAGAGTTGGCGTTAAAGCTTCTGAGGGTTTTGATGAGAGCGTTAAGCCTAAGATAGAAATGAGTGAGATCACAGGAACTGTTTCTTCACTCAGGGCAGATTGTCTGCTCAGCTTTTCGCTTCATATCTCCCGTGAGAAAGCTGCTGCACTTATCCGTCAGCATGGCATAAGCATCAATCATATGATGTGTTATAAAGCTGACAGCGTTCTTAAAGAGTCTGATGTATTTTCTGTAAAAGGACACGGTAAGTATGTGCTAAAGTCTATTAACGGCGTATCAAAAAAAGAGAAGATACGCATTACATTGTGTAAATTCATTTAGGAGGGCTTATAATGTTTAATCCAACCAATATCAGAAACAAAGGTTTCAGCGTCCAGAAAAGTGGATATGATATGGACGAGGTTTCTGATTATCTGAAAGATGTTGCAGATGACTATGCTGCACTCATCAAAGAAAACCAGGAGAAAGATGTTAAGATCAATAAACTGGTAGAAAAGGTAAATGAGCTGCTTGCTGACAAGGATGCTATCACAGATGCTCTTGTCAATGCTCAGAAGGAGGCTCGCAAGATAGTTAACGATGCTAAGCAGCAGGCTAAGGAAATGGTTGACGGCGCTAAGAGCGAGCAGATGAGACTTGCTGAGCAGAGCGCTGCTGAGTGCGAAAAGATCGTTACCGAGCACAAGGAAAAGTGTGCTCAGCTTATCAGAGATAACACAGCTATCACAGAAAAGAAGATAAATACCATTAGAACTGCATATGAGGACGAGCTTGCAAGATACAAGCAGCTGCAGGCTGATGTTACATATTTCAAGGCTAATCTTATCGAGCTCTACAAAGAGCAGATCCAGCTCGTTATGGATCTTCCTACAATGAGTGAGCAGGAGCTCAACGAGTATGAGGAGTCATTTGACGAGAACGGAAACTATGTTCCTAAGGCAGCAGAGCCAGCACCATCACAGGCACAGGCAGAGCCTGAGGCTCCAGCACCGGCACCACAGGCTGTTATCCCTTCCGGTGAGTCTGAAGAAGCAAGAGTAGATAAGATCCTGAACACCGGATCGTTTGAACCAGTGATCCCTAAGAGCACCCTCAACGATCTTCAGTTTGGAAAGAATAATTGATCAATTAGGCTCTGTAACCAAACATATGCGTTTGAATACAGAGCCTTTTACTGACTTGATATATTTTGCAGCAGCTATTGGCTGACTGCGGGAGTTGTGCGTTTATGTTTATATTTTCCCTTGTGCTGATCGCTGTGCTGATCGCTGCGGATCAGATAATAAAGATCATCGTTGATTCAACGATGGAACTGGGCAGCGTTGTTGAGGTCATCAAATTCGGTGACCATAAAATATTCAGCCTTATGCATGTCAGAAACAGCGGTGCAGCGTGGAGCATAATGGAGGGCAAGACCTGGTTTCTGGTCGGAGTTCCTCTGGTAGTATGCGGTCTCGGTATATATTATATGTACCGTCAGAGAGATAAGAGCAGACTTCAGCTCGTTTCATTAGCTATGCTTGTAGCGGGCGGACTTGGTAATCTTATTGACAGAGTCAGACTGCATGAAGTTATTGACTATATCAAATTTGAACCTTTCGATTTCCCTGTTTTCAATTTTGCTGATATCTGTGTAGTTGTCGGTGCGCTGATGTTTGCGGTATATATCATCTTCCTTGATAAGCCGCAAAAAGCTGTGAAAGCAGCAGAAACGCCTGAGAACTCAGATACGAATGGTGATTCGGACGAAACAGCAGAAAATGATGCCGAATCGGAGGACAGCGATGAGTGAGCTGTTTTTCAAAGCGGGATTATCAGATGTCGGAACAAGGATAGACAAATTCCTTGCCGATAGTGATACTGAGCTTACAAGAAGTGCTATCCAGAAGCTGATCGATGATGGATCGGTACTTTGCAATGAAAAAGCTGTGGCTAAGAATTATAAGCTCAGAGCTGATGATGAGATAACTGTGAATGTTCCCGAACCGGTTGAGCTTGATGTTGAACCGGAGGATATTCCCTTGGAAATAGTTTATGAAGACGATGATCTTCTCATTGTGAACAAGCCAAAGGGAATGGTCGTTCATCCGGCAGCCGGCAATTATACGGGTACACTTGTCAATGCATTGCTTTTTCACTGCAAAGGCAGGCTGTCTTCTATTAACGGAGTGATAAGACCCGGGATCGTACACAGGATAGATAAGAATACAAGCGGACTGTTGATAGTCGCAAAGAATGATAATTCACACAACAAGCTGGCTGAGCAGATAAAGGCTCACAGCTTTACCCGTGAGTATATGGCTGTCGTTATCGGAAGATTAAAGGAGAAAACGGGTACAGTTGATGCGCCGATAG
>CAMYUO010000220.1 GCA_947302065.1 uncultured Clostridia bacterium
GAAGAACTTATAAACAAGCAGCTCGGTTCAAGACACCGTGCGGCTATCGGTATGAGTGAGAACTCAGACGCTATCGTTATCGTCGTTTCGGAAGAGACGGGAACTATCTCCGTTGCGGAGAACGGCGAGCTGACGAGAGGTTATGTCGAGGATACGCTCAAAAAACTCCTGTATACAAGGCTGCTGCCTGACAGGAATACTGATTCCAGTAAGGACAATTCTCTTGCGGGGAGGGTGATCTCGAAATGGAAGAAGTAAGAAACAACTATCAGGGCGAGCTGCAGAGGCAGCCAAGACCGCAGAGGCAGCAAAGACCGTCAAGACCGCCGAAGAATCAGAAGCCGAAAAAGAAGCACGGCGCTGATTTCGGACTGAGGATCGTCGCTGTCATAGCTGCGATAATCGTGTGGTTCATTCTTTCGATCACACAGTACCCGACGATAAACAGAAAGATAAGCGACGTGCCCGTGTCGATCTCGCTCGAAGGCACTATCGCAAAGGAAAAAGGACTTTCAGCACTCAACTTCAACGATCTGACCGTTGATGTCGAGATACAGGGCATGAACTATGAGATAGGCAACTACTCCGCTGATGACCTGTCCGCAACGGTAGATGTCAGCAAGGTGACCAAGGAAGGTCAGTATGTGCTGGATATCGACGTAAAGTCAACGCACGCATCTGACAGCTGCAAGATCGTTTCAGTTTCACCGAGCACGATCGCTGTCGAATTTGACAGGATCACCGAAAAGAAACTGCCTGTCAGCGTAGAAGCCCCTTACATAAGCGCCGCTGACGGATACACGCTCAGTGACCCGACGGTGACACCGAACGAGATAGTCCTGCACGGACCTGAAAACAGCCTTGAAAAAGTTGCTAAGGTCGCTGCAAAGATAAACAAGACTACCAAGATATCTGAGGATACTGTCCTGAAAGCTGACGAGATAGTCCTTTACGACAAGGATCAGCATGTCATTACAGATACCTCGATAACCAAGGACGATTCGCAGACGTTCACGGTCAACTTTATGCTCAACAAGAAAAAGACCGTCAAGTTCAAGCTTGATGTGACGGGCGCACCCGAGAACTTCGATGTTTCAAGTCTGCCTATAACGTACACACCGAGCGAGATGACAGTCATTACGTCAAAACTCAACGACAGCGATGTCGAAACAAGAGTGATAGGCACGATACCGCTTTCACAGCTGCGGCTCGACCAAACGATGAGCTTTGAGATACCGCAGTCGGCAGGCGAGGTAAACCTCGGCGGCGAAAGCAAGGTCGAGGTCAAGATCGGCGGTGACGATTATACGACCGAGATATTCAAGATCTCTCACGACCAGATGATAACCAAGAACAAACCGGAAGGCAAGACAGTGACAGTTGAAACGCTCTCACTGCCTGCGGTAACGATAATCGGACCGAGATCGGAACTTGAGAGCATTCAGGAAAACGACCTCGTGGCATCGGTGGATCTGTCGGATATCAACAAGAACGGTTCGTACGCAAAGACCGCAACGATAAGCATATCGGGACACAGCAAGGTATGGTGCTTCGGTTCAAACGAGATACAGGTGACTGTATCGGACAAGAGCGAGAAGACCACTACCACCCGTGAAGAGCCGCAGAGCGACTGACAACAGCATTACAGACCCGGCAGACCAAATGTCGGGTCTTTGTTTTGGAGGGCAATATGCCGATAATCATAAACCAGATAAAAGCAGGGCTTTCACAAAGCAGTGAGAGCATCATAAACAAAGCGCTGAAAACGCTGCGCACAGGCGCTGCGGTAAAGCAGGCAGACCTGCACAAGATATCGCTCGATGCACGCAGGCGTGACGATATACACTACGTCTGCTCGGTGTTCGTCAGACTTTCCGACGAAGCGCTCGAGAAAAAGCTGTGCGAAAAGAACAAGTCGCTGACGTATGTCCGCCCGAGCAGCTTTGAGCCTGTCGTGTCAACGAATAAAGCCGAGGGCAGAGTCGTCGTCGCAGGGTTCGGTCCTGCGGGAATGTTCTGCGCACTTGCGCTTGCAGAGCAGGGCTATAAGCCGATAGTTCTCGAGCGTGGTGAAGACGTTGACAGGCGCACGCAGACTGTCAGGGATTTCTGGGGCGGCGGCAGGCTGAACGAAAACTCAAATGTGCAGTTCGGCGAGGGCGGCGCAGGCACGTTCTCCGACGGCAAACTGACCACTCGCATAAACGACCCGCTGTGCAGCTATGTGCTTGAACGGTTCGTCGGCTTCGGCGCACCCGAGGAGATATGCACAAAGGCAAAGCCGCACATCGGCACGGACAACCTGCGGCATATAGTCAAAGCCATAAGAGAGCGCATCATCTCGCTTGGCGGTGAGGTCAGATTCTGCACAAAGCTTGAGGATATAACTTTTTCAGACGGCAAAGCCGAGAGCGTTCGCACATCGGACGGCGAGATAAAAACGAGCGCCGTTGTGCTGGCGCTTGGTCACTCGGCAAGGGATACGTTTGAGATGCTGGCACAGAAAGGCGTCGTGATGCAGGCAAAGGCGTTCTCTGTCGGCGCACGCATAGAGCACCTGCAAAGCGAGGTCGAAAAGAGCCTTTACGGCGAACACGCAGGCGACCCTGCCCTGCCGAAAGGCGAATACCAGCTGAGCTGGCGTGAGAACGGAAACGGCGTTTATACGTTCTGTATGTGCCCTGGAGGAACTGTCGTTGCGGCGGCGTCAGAGCAGGGCGGCGTTGTCACGAACGGCATGAGCGAGTTCGCCCGTGACGGAAAGAATGCAAACGCTGCGCTCGTCGTTGGCGTGTCGCCCGATGATTTCGGCAGCGGCGTGCTCGACGGCGTTGACTTTGCACGAAAGATAGAACGCAATGCCTTTGAGCAGACGGGGTCTTTCAAGGCAGCAGCAACGACCGTAAGAGGTTTTCTTTCGGGCAAGCCCGACCTCGCCACAAAGATAGAGCCGACATACAGCCTCGGGCTCGTGCCGTGCGACTTTACAAAGATTTTCCCGAAAAAAGTCACCGATATGATGACCATTGGTCTTGAAAAGTTCTCGCATAAAATGGCGTGCTTCGGCGACGGCGACGCAGTGCTTTCCGCACCCGAGACAAGAACGAGCTCGCCCGTGCGAATCACAAGGAACGACGAGCTTGCGGCTATCGGCATCGGCAATCTTTACCCGTGCGGTGAGGGTGCAGGCTACGCAGGCGGTATAATGTCGGCTGCGGTCGACGGACTTAATGTCGCACTGAAAATAATGGAGCGCATAGCACCTGAAAACTAAACAAGAGCAAAGGCTCACTGCATTGTGCAGTGAGCCTTTATCTATGGTATATAGGGGTGAGAAAATGAACGCTTAGCCTTTTATTTCAAGCCTCTTTGTCTCGGGCTTGCGTGCCTCTTTCTTCGGCAGGTCAAGGTACAGAATGCCGTTTTTGTATTCAGCGCCAATCTTGTCGGCGTCAATTGCAGAGATGTCGAACGAACGCTGGTAAGAACCGTAGGTACGCTCTCTGTAAACATACTTATCCTTATCCTTTTCATCCTTTTCTTCCTTGTGAACAGCGCTCAGGCGCAGGGTGTCACCGGTGATGTCGAGGTTTATCTCGTCCTTGTCAAAACCCGGCAGCTCTGCCTCCATAACATACTTGTCGCCCTCATCACGCAGGTCTGTCTTGAACTTCGGCAGCTGCCTTGTTCCGAAAAATCCGTTCTCCAGATCGTTAAAAGCATCAAAAAGGTCAAAACCCTTTCTTTCAAATGGTGTCAGTGCATACATAATGATTCCTCCTTGCTTGTGTATATGATTATCTTTCCTTACATTACACAGTTTATTCTTTCTTGCATTACATAGTTATTCTTTTGTTCCTGCAGGTTCCATTGGTATCATTTCCTTTCGTTTCTGACTATATGATATTGCCGCAATGTGTTCGTTGTGTGATAAGTATGTGATGCAAAGCTGAAAATTAGCACTCTACATATGAGAGTGCTAACACTCACGGAAATAGAGTGCTAAAAGCTGAGTGCAAAAAAGCAGCCCTGACGAATCAGGACTGCTCAAAAAATATCAAAGATTGAGAGCAAAATGCTCCTGCAAAGCGTCGAACGCTGCGTCCTCGTCGCTGCCTTCTACCGTGACCGTGACGGTATCCTGACAGCAGGCTGCGATGCCCAGCAGTGCAAACAGCTTTTTCGCATCGGCAGATTTGCCGTTGACCTTGTTGGTGATGGTTATATCGCTGTCAAATCCCTGAGCGAACTTGACAAGGTTCCCTGCGGGTCTTGCGTGTATCCC
>CAMYUO010000221.1 GCA_947302065.1 uncultured Clostridia bacterium
AACAGAAATCCATAGACAGCGTGATGGCCGCCGTCCGTATTGAGGAGGTGGTCGGCGACTTTGTCTCTTTGCGCAAGCAAGGCCAGGATTTCGTGGGCATTTGTCCTTTTCATGACGACAAAAACCCTTCCATGCACGTGAGCCCGCGTCTCGGCATCTACAAATGCTTCGTATGCGATGCTGCCGGCAACCCCGTAAAGTTCCTCATGGAGCACGAAAAGATCGACGGTGATACTTTCAAGAAGCTTATGGAAGGCACTCTTGTTGTTGACAGCAAGCCTGTTGAGATCAAGCAGGAGGACAGCAAACCTGCCGAAGAAGTATCAGAAGACGAATAAAACACTAAGGTGCTTGCTTTGCGCAGGCACTTTTTTTGTGCCGCTTTTCAAAAATCTGAGTAAAATGCGATTTGTGATGATATTTTTGTTGCAAAATCATAATAATTGTGTTATAATCAATACAAAGATCGATTCGATTATGATTATGATTAGCAAAACTGAAAGGCAGGTAGATCATTTTGAGCGAAAAAGCACCGGATCGCCGCACGCAAAAAACCCGTAAAGCGCTTTTTGATGCGCTTGTTGAGCTTCTAACCGAAAAGGAGCTTTCTAAAGTAACTGTTCAGGAGATCAGCGATAAGGCTGAGGTTAACCGAGTAACTTTTTACAATCATTTCCTTGATGTTTATGATCTTTATGATAAGATAGAGCAGGAAGTATTGGTTGAGATCGGTCTTCTGATGCTCCAGCTTGAAGAACTCCCGTCGGAGAAATTCTTTTCTCATCTGATAGATTATGTGGATCAGAACAGAACGGTTTTCAAGCTCATCTTCTCTCCGAATGCAAAAGGGGAGTTGCGCAGCAAGTTCAACACCCTTATAGAGGGACTGTTCAGACAGATACAGACCGAGAAACAGAATTCGGATCTTAATGATACTCTGATCGTGTATCAGAACTGTTATCGTTCGCAGGGTTGCCTTGCTGTAATTGAGCGGTGGGTGAGCCGTGGTTTTACTGAGTCAAAGGAGCTTATTTTCAGCACTCTTTCGGGTCTGGATTCAAATACCGAGAGGTTTATCGCATCCAAGTAAAAGCAAAGAATTGAAAACTATCACTGTATTTTTGTTGCAGTGATAGTTTTTTTCATAAATACCGGCATGCGAAGCTCTTTTTGTCTTCAAATCACTTGCAAAAATCAAAAATATAGTGTATAATCATCTCATATAAAGGTGAAGGAGCGGTCTATGAAACTACTATTTGTCGGAGATGTTGTTGGCGAGAGCGGCTGTGAATTGCTTGGCAAGCAGCTGTATAAGATCAAAAACGAATATAATATTGATATCACTGTTGTCAATGGCGAAAACTCCGCAAAAGGCAACGGCATTACACCATTTTCGGCTCAGAGCCTTTTCTCAATGGGTGTTGATGTTATCACGACGGGAAATCATTGCTTTAAGCGGAAAGAGATAATGGATCTGTTTTCAGGTCACGACTATCTGCTCAGACCGGCTAATTTCCCGGATGGAGTAGAAGGCAAGGGCGTTGCTGTTATAGATCTGTGTCCTTACAGGATCGCAGTTGTAAATCTGATCGGCACGCTGTATCTTGACGCGGTGGATAATCCTTTCAATGTAGTAGACACTATTCTTGAAGACATTGACACGCCTAATATAATCGTTGATTTTCACGCTGAAGCGACCAGTGAGAAGAAAGCGATGGGATTTTATCTGCAAAACCGTGTAACTGCTGTGCTTGGAACGCATACCCATGTTCAAACAGCTGACGAAACGATACTTGGCGGTCATACGGCATATATCACTGATGTAGGTATGACAGGACCCGAGCTTTCAGTTCTCGGCGTTGACAAGGATATAGTGATCACAAAATTCAAAAAGCATATACCTGTCAAATTTTCGGAGAGTTCCGAAAAGTGCTTTATCAATGCTGTTGTAGTTGAATTTGATGAAAAGACAGGAAAAGCTTTGGATATTCAGAGATTAATTATCAGATAAACAGGAGGTAATGACAATGGAGATCTTAAAAGTATCATCTCGTTCGGTCCCTAATTCGGTTGCCGGTGCGATAGCAGGTGCTGTTCGTGAAAGCGGAAGTGTTGAGATTCAGGCTGTGGGTGCAGGAGCGATCAATCAGGCTGTTAAATCCATTGCTGTTGCAAGAGGATATCTCGCTCCATCTGGTATTGATCTGATATGTATACCTGCGTTCGGTCAGGTAATGATAAACGAAGATGAACGAACGGCGATTAGATTCATATGTGAACAGAGATAAAAAATGACCCCATATCCGTGATGGATATGGGGTTTGCTTTATATGTATCAGTTTATTACCCAGTTAAATGACGGCTTTCTCGGATCAAATTTAGTGATAACGAGCTTTCCGCCGTTTGTGCAGTTGAGTATCTGCTTGAACTCTTTTGAGCCGACAGTGATAATAAACTGTCTCTTTCCGGTGCAGATAGCTCTGAACTTTGCAGGCTCGTGCTCGGAATCCGGCTTAACGTATCCCTTAAGATTTTTTGCGACCAGATTGCCGTCAGCAGTTTTAAGGCTGAAGCTTCCGTCATTATTCCAGCAGACCTTGAGTTTTTGCTCAAGGTCTTTATTCAGTTCTGCAAGGGCGAGCCCTTTGTTTGTTGCTGTGAGGCTAAGACCGCTGAATGTGCTCTTGAACGAGCATACCTTGCCGTCTGCGATGAAATTGCCGTTATCTGCTGTGCAGTCGTTATAGAAACGCACCATAAGAGCCATAACGTTCTGCTGAGTGAATATCAGCGTGCTGCTCTCGATATCATCAAACTGCAGAGGGTCAAGTGATCTTACCATCTTAACGTATTTTGCAGAGAAATTAACGAGCTTGTTCAGAGCGTCCTGGAAAGTTTCCTTTTCATAGAGCTTTGAAAGTCTGCGGTCAAATGTTTCGGCAGAATATACCGAGCAGGTGGTCTTTGCGTGCTTTTCAAAAGCGTAGTGAATATTACCTCGTCTGTCTATACATCTGATGTTTGATACATGAACAGGGCAGCCCATATCGGAAACAAAGTGTGCTGCTCTTGCAAAGCAGGTCATGCCCTCGCTCTTTTTGCCGGCTCTGTAAAGTGAAACTGCCGATGTATAGTTCTGCTCACAAAGAGTTCTTGCACTTGGCAGGAATCTGCCGAGCCTGTCCTTGTAGTAGCCATTGGTCTGTTTGAGCTCTTTTCCGCGCGGCTTGGAACAGGAGTAATAATGCATTCCTGCGCCGCAGTCGATATCTTCACCAGAGTCTGGAGCTGTGCAGCCCTCTTCAAGCTCATTATAGTAGTCTTTGAAAAATGCGTAGACTTTTGTCTTTTTCTCTTTGTCAAGCAGGTCAAAGGCTTTTTTCATAATGTCTCTGTGGGTAACACCGCCCCATGCGTGACATCTGATAGTTCCGAGCTTGCAGCAGATCGCCGCTGCGCTTGCAATGGCTAATACTTTTTTCATAGATACTGATTCCTCTTTTATTTTGATTTTTTCTTTTTCTTCCTCACGGAATATCCGAACGAGCCGAGCTTTTTGCCAAGTCCGTAGTATTCACCGTGTGAATATGCAAGCAGTCCCGCTTTTTCAAGTGCAAGTCTGCCTTTTTCATCAATTAATTCATTTGCAACATCGAGAGCAACGATATCTGCAATAAACATATCGTGCGTACCGAGCTTTACGACCTCTCTTACCTTACATTCGATATTGACAGGGGACTGGGCAAGTATAGGTGCACCGACCTTGCTTGCTTTTTCACAGGTCAGTCCGAGATGCGCAAATTTATCAAGCTTTCGTCCTGTCCTTACGCCGCAAATATCGACTGCTTTTGTTAGCTCTTCTGTTGCCAGGTTTATCACGAATTCTCCGCTTTTGCTGATGAGTTCATAAGAATAACGCTCAGGTCTTACAGAAATATATGTAACGGGCGGCTGAGTACACAGTATACCGGTCCATGCAACTGTGAAAACATTCTTGATGCCGTCGTTTTCGCAGGTGACCAGTGTCGGCGGTACAGGTGATGTCAGCACACTGCCTTTCCAGACCTGTTTGGTAAATGTCTTATACGCCATGTTATTTTTCCTCTTGTGTTATGCCGTACACTTTCTCATACATCTGGTCGTAGTATTTATAAAGTGTCTGCACCGAGTTTTCAAGGAAATAATAGTGCTTTATATATGGAATGAGCAATGCGAGCAAAAGAACAGCAAGAGGTATAAGAGCAAGTGTCT
>CAMYUO010000222.1 GCA_947302065.1 uncultured Clostridia bacterium
CCTGTTTTTCAACCCATAGGGAAAAAGCGCCCGCACTCTGACGGATGCTCCATGCGTTACTATATATCTTCTTATAGCTCCTCTTTACTGAAAGCGGAAAGCCTGATATGATCTGAAATGGTCTGTTCTCATTTTTGCAGTTGCTTTTTTACATACTCCCTTATGCTGCTTTCCTCACCTGTAACAGAGCCGCCTCTTACAGACAGAGCCTTGACAACCTTGGCATCCGGCTCAAGCTCTCTGATAGTATTAACTGTCGATGAGAAACCGCTGCCCTCGTGAGTCACGAACACATAGATATTCTTCCCTGCGAGATCGTATTTCTCGAAGAAGGTGTATACTGGCACAGGTAGGTCTGTCCACCAATTCGGAAAGGCAAGCCAGATAGTGTCACATTCCTTGAGATCAGTAAAATCGCTTTTCAGTTCAGGGCGCTTGCTGTCCGCCTGTTCCTGCTTTGCCAGATCAACTGTGGCATTGTAATCAACAGGATAGCTTTCCTCCGAAACTATCTCATAAGCTTTGCAAGGTAAGTGGAGACGGTAAATAAAAAAACTCGTCAATATTTTCGTTAATAAGTCACACGAAAGCCCGTATTTACGGGCTTTTTCATTTATATACCAATGGCCAAAGGGCAGATCGCTTGTAACAATTACATCAGCTATGTTTGTGCGTCTGCCAAGACTTAACGTATTTACGCGGTTTGCGGGACGTTGGTATTGACGTATCAGGGTTGAGCACCGATGCGTCTGCCGAGTTTAATATTTCGATATCGGCTCTTCGCCGAGATAGTATTTTATCATCTTCGGCACGAAATAGTAAATGCCTTTGTCGTCCGCAACGCCGTTGCCCGGCGCGTTGACGATACCCACATTTCCGCTTCGGTAGGCTTCCATAAGATTCGGGATACCGATAAGCGATTCGGGATAGAATGTCAGCGGGTCGAGATATTCGTCGGAGATACGGCGGTAAAGCACGCCTATCCTCGTCTTACCGCCCGAGTATCAGCGACCTTTACACCGACAATTTCATGAAGCGTTTTCCCGTGCTTTTCATTGCGGATTCTGCGACCGCACAGTTTCTTGCGATGAGTATGGAATACTACTACAAGATCACGAGGCTCCAGGTCTATACAGACGATATGACGGGCGTTTACAACCGAAAGTATTTCATCGAGAGGATAGAGAGCCCCGAGGTGTTAAGAGACGACCTGTGTATATCGGTGATAGACGTAAACGGGCTGAAAGAGACTAACGACACTCTCGATCACGTTGCCGGCGATGAGCTGATATGTGCTGTTCCTTTGTTTGCAAGAAAAGCATTCGGCAACAGCGTGCTGATAGAATGGCTGGGCGGAGTCGAGTTTGCCGTCGTGACATACGTCAGTGCCGAAGAAGCCATGTTAAAGGCCGAAGCGATGAAGGCATTTGCCGCACAGCATAAGGGAAAGCTCGTTCAGGGCGTGTTCCTCTCGGTGGGCACAGCCTGTCTGAGCGAATATAAGGACCTTTCCCCCGAGGGACTGTTCCAGACTGCCGATAAGTTTATGTACGAGGATAAGTCGGCTTGCTTCGTCCGGTTCGGATATAATGGCATATTCGATAACAATTCGCTGTATTTTTGTGCATTTTTTATCTTTTTTGCTCTTGAAAAAATCTGAAAGAAGTGGTATAATTTTGTATAGTTTTTCCATATCGTATATATTTTTAAATGGTAGACTTTTCGGGCATGATAAAAACGGTCCGGGCAAGGAGATGAGCAGATGCCGCAAATCGAAGAAACACCAGCCGAAAGCGCTCCCGCACAGGAGCCTGACGGAAAGGATAATGAGCAGGCTGCTCCTCAGGCTCCCGAAGCCGAACAGCCAGCCGAAACAGCCGATGCCGACAAGGCAAAGCCGAAGAAGAAAAAGAAAAAACGCACCGCAAAGGACTATGCGATATCCTTTTTCATCAAGATAGGCGTGACGGCTGCAGTGCTGTGGGGCTTGCTGACATTCGTGATAGGCATAAACGTCTGTCACACTAACACAGCGTACCCGTCTGTAAAAGACGGCGACCTGTGCGTTACCTATCGCCTTGCAAAGCCCGAAACTGGGAAGCTGATAGTTTACAAGCACGACGGCGAAGTAAGGTTCGGACGTGTTATGGCGATCGGCGGCGAAACAGTCAATATCAAAAACGACTATGTCTCCGTCAATGACTACGGTATCCCCGACAACACGGTGTACCCCACACCGACAGAAGGGTCAGCTGTAAGCTTTCCCTACAAAGTACCTGATAACTGCGTGTTCGTTCTGAACGAATACCGAAGTGACCTCTCCGACAGCAGGACATTCGGCGGTATCCCGCTGGAGGAGATACAGGGAACAGTGGTATTCACGATGAGAATGCGTGGAATATAGCAAAACAACATTTTTTAAGGAGGAAAACAATATGAAAGCAAAAAGGTTTTTGGCAGCAGTCGCTTCGCTGGGTCTTGCTGTTTCCATGATGTCTGCATTCTCCCTCAGCGCAAGCGCAGATCCGGCCTACTCAACAACTATCGAAGGAGATAAGCATGCGGTATTTGAAAAGTATCTGGTAATGGAAAGCGATGCAGTCGTTCCGAATGCAAGCTTCTCGTTCACTATCGAACCGGGTGAGGCTGTCGCTGCAGCAGCAGACGGCTCTACCCTTCCCGTACTCGCAGGTATAGGTGCGCCGAAATTTACTCTCAAAACCAATACCGACAACATTAAGACTGACAACGAAGGCTCCGCCGACGAAGCGACCGTCAGCTTCTCTCCTGCCGATACCGATGTCAGCGGAACGACCATCGCCGAGAGCCATAAGGGAGAGGGAAAGACTGTAAAGTTTGTGACCGCAACACCGAACAATGACGAAAAGTACGCTCAGAAGAAGATAGACATCGATTTCTCGAATGTCGCATTTACCGAGCCGGGAATCTACCGCTATGTCATCACTGAGGCAGCAGCAACCAGTCAGGCTGCAGGCGTAACGAATGATACAAACAGCACAAGAATTCTTGATGTTGTTGTTGTAGATGCTTCGGCAGAAAACGTCACCAAGCTCAAGATCAACAACTATGTTCTGCATGACAGTGCTGCTGATATCCCTACAAAGGGCACAGGTGATTCCGCACCTATCGCACATAAGTCCACAGGTTTCACCAATACATACGATACCCACGATATCGAGTTTTCAAAGACCATTGCCGGTAACCAGGGTTCAAGGGACAAGTATTTCAAATTCGATATAAGCATCAGCAATGCCAAGGGCGCTCAGATAACCGTTAACGGCTGTGGAAACACTTTCCTTGCAGAGCCCAAAAAGAGCACGACCACGATCTATACCGAAGCTAATATGAAGGCCGCCAACACCAAAGACGACGACGGTGACAGAGCCGGTCAGCAGCTCAATGCCAATGAAAGCGGTGCTATCACAGCTTCCTTCTATCTCAAGCACGGTCAGAGCATTAAGCTTGAGGGCGTTCCGGCAGGTGCAAAGTACACCATCACCGAAGCAGCGGAAAACTACACACCGAGCATTGCTGTTTCTGAAAATGTTAAGGAAGGCTCGGGCTATGAAGCAGATGTTGCCGTTAACGATGACAAAAACGGTATTACCGATATGACCACCGGTCTTCATGGCAACACCACAGCTACATTCACAAATACACTTAACGGAGATGTTCCCACAGGTATCTTCTCGAATATGGGACTTTCGATAATCGTTATCGCAGTCGCAGCAGCCGGTGCAGCAGTCAGCCTTATCATTATCAAAAAGAAAAAGTCTGAGGAAGACTGAAAGAATTGCTTAGATTCTGGAAAAAAATGAACGAGCTGTACAGCTGGTTCATATTCGCCGTGTTTGTAGTTGTTCTTCTCATAGGCTTGTGGCAGGCTTATGACGGCTACTATACCTTTGACCACACGCTTGACAAGAGCATACTCAGGTATAAGCCCGACCCGGACGACCCCACCGCTTCTGCGGATTCACCGATAACGCAGGAACAGGTCGGCTGGATAACTATCGACGACACAAACATAGACTACCCTGTTATGCAGGGAAAGGATAATTCCTATTTCCTTAATACCGACCCGTTCGGAAATTACTCGCTCTCCGGCAGCATTTTCCTGGACAGCAGGTGCAGTCCCGATTTCTCGGACCGCTTCTCTGTCATCTACGGGCATCATATGGATTACGGAAAAATGTTCGGCTCGCTGGACGACTTTCTGAACGAGCCG
>CAMYUO010000223.1 GCA_947302065.1 uncultured Clostridia bacterium
GAACCCCGAGCTTGTGCAGAGAAAGGTGCCCTCTGACGATGCGACGGTCGCTGTGTTTGAGACGACAAAGGGAACGTTCAAGGCTGTGCTTTACGATGAGCAGGCTCCCGAGGCGTGCAAGTATTTCAAGGATCTTGTAAAGACGGGATACTATGACGGTACTTACGTTTTCGGCGTGCAGAAAGATGTTTATTTCCTCGGCGGCTCAAAAGCCAAGGACGGAACGGACACGGAAGACACTGACAAAAAGACGCTCGACAAGGAGATATCTTCCGACCTGTGGCCTTTCAAGGGTGCGCTTATCTCGTTCGGTGGAAAGAACAACAAGTTCATCAGCTCTGAGGTATCGGGAAGCAGGATACTGTTTGTCGGCTCGGTGGAGTTTACAGACGAGTTCAAGGCGGAGCTTGAAAGCGCAAGCGACAACAGCGAGGTGAACAACGCTTTTGAGGAGATGGGCGGTGTGCCGAACTTTACAAAGCAGTACACTATCTTTGCGCAGGTATATGACGGAATGGACGTTTACGAAAAGATATGTCAGGCAGGCTCGGGCGACGAGAGCAGCATCACGCCGACTGAGGAGATAAAGTTCACTAAGGTGACCCTTTCGACTTACAAGGAGCACAAGAACGACAGCTTTTTCCCTGACGGAGCAGACAGCAGCAAATAACAGACCTTTCGTGGAGGTGCGTATTTGTGATTCTGAGTTCTGATTTATTTGACAGCTTTGGTGAGAGTATTCTCACTGCGATATTTGTTTTCGTTTTTCTTGCAGGTATGGCAGCCGCTGTCGGCATCATCTGTGTTAACATAATGAAGAAAAAAGGCTATGATATGCTCGCAGGCTGGTTCTTTATCGGCTTTTTCCTTGGTCTGATAGGGCTTGTGATATGTCTTTGCATCGAGGACAAGACAAAGCAGATACCGCCAAGCCCGTTTGAGCAATATGTCAACCCGAAGCCGCAGTACGACCACGAAAACGGCGCACAGTGCCCGCAATGCGGGATGACGAACCCGATAGGCGCACGGTTCTGCAACTGCTGCGGCAACAAACTGAGATGACAGATAAGAGCCCTCATTGTGAGGGCTTTCTTGTTATGTGTCGGTTGACAAAATGAGGCAAATACAGTATAATCAACTTAATACAGATATGTGCAAAGGAGTGAGTTTCGTGGATTTCACAGAGCGGCTCAAAAAGCTGTATGAGGATTCGGACAAGCTGGTAATTATGGCTGATGAGAAGATGAAGATAGTCTGGAGCAATCAGCCGCAAAAGAGCAGGATGCTCGACCTTGGCAGGCTCAGGGTTTATGAGGGCAAAAAAATAACGCTGCCTGTTGAGGCGGCGGTGACGGCGGAATACCCGGGAGATTTCGGTGAGAGCTGTGCGGTCGAGATCCAGCCTGTCGGTGACGGCGAGGGATATATGCTGACATTTTACAGCTGTGATGACATCGAGCGTCTTGCGGACAGGTCGGGACATCTGAAATTCAAGGCGAATTTCCTCGGCAATATCAGAAACGAGCTTTCGCAGGTGTTATTCACGCTCGAAGCAAAGAGGCAGAAATATCTCGAACAGGGCGATATGGATTTCCTGAACTTTGAAAAAGAGGCGAGATACCGCATACTGCGGACATTTTCGGCGACGGTTAATTACAATGAGATATCAAAATACTACAACGGATTTTTCAGCAAAGAGCCTGTGTGCATTTCTGACGTTGTGAGGGACTTGTGCGCTGAGCTGGAGCAGCAGTTCGCTGACGGCGGCTGTGAGCTGACGTTTGACATTGAGCCGGACATCTGTCTTATGAGCAACGAGGACAGGATAAAGGCGGCGGTCTGCAATCTGCTGATAAATGCGTTTATGTACTGCAGTGCGGAGAAGAAAAAATGCAGGCTGGAGCTTGCCGTGGACGGCGAAGATATACTGCTGAGCGTTTGCGACAACGGCGGAAGCATCACTGCGGCGGAGCTGGAAAAGTGCAGGACGCCTTTTGCAGCGTTCAGGAAATTCGGCGAGCGTGAATCGCTGGGCATAGCTGTGGCGGCGATGTTCTGTGAGTCGCAGGGCGGCAGTCTCGGTTTTGAATGCAAGCAGGGCGAATACACCAAAGCGGTGATGCGCATACCTCGTGGTGAGGATGTCAGCGGTGAGCTGCGTGCTGAGCGCAGGAGCAGGCTGAAAAGCCCTTACGATGTGCCGGGCTGCATAATAGCAAAGGGTCTTGACCCGCTGAAATAAGAGATTTGAAACAAAAAAAGAGGCTTCTGTGTGAAGCCTCTTGATTTTTTATGCTGCTTTGCTGCTGTCCTTTGTGAGGAAGTCAACGTATCTGTTGTACAGCGACTTTGCGGAGTATCTCTTGATAGCCTTGCTGTCGACCTTGATGTCAAGCTTTTCAGCCCAGTCTGCTATGGTCTTGTCAAAGATCTTGTCATACTTTTCGCTGAGCAGGGTGGAGTGGTTCTCGCTTGCGTAGCCCTTGCTTCTCTCGCTTGTATTACCCTTGATGATGATGTAGTATCCTGTATCATCCTCATAGAAGAAAGCCTTGCCTGTTTCGGCTTCCTTTATTTTTGCTGCCATTTTGCCGGTGCTTTCATTAAGCTGATCCTCGGTGAAGTTTGCGTAGTTTATCATTGTCTCGTTAGGATACTTGGAAGCCTCGGTCTCGGTAGTGCCGGTGGTGCTTGCAGTGCTGTCGGCTGCGGAAGAATCGGCTGCCGAAGATGTATCGTCCTTTGAAGAAGCATCGGTCAGTGAAGATGAATCTGTGCTTGAAGACGAATCTGCTGCGGAAGATGAGCTTTCAGCTTTGCTTGAGGAGCTCTCTGCTGCACTTGAGGAGCTTTCTGCGGCTGATGACGAGCTGCTGTCGTTATCGCCTACCTTGCTCGAATCGCTCTGAACTGCGGAAGAATCTGTGCTTGTCGAGCTGTCTGCGGCACTGCTTGAAGAAGAACTGTCAGCTGTGCTTGACGAAGAGCTGTCGGCATTGCTGCTTGAAGAGCTGTCATTTGTGCTTGATGAGCCGTTTGCAGCTGCGGAGGCAGCCTCGGTGTCTTTCTTATATGCGTCGATGACGTCGTCAAAGCTGCTGAAGCTCTTGCCCTCGGCCTGCTTGAAATACTTTTCAGCCTGCTCTTTCTTTTCCTTGTTTTCCTTTTCCTTTTCGGAATCGTCGCTCTTTGTGCTCTTGCTTATCGTGATGCTCTTATATCTGAGGTAGTTCTCGGTCACGTACTTTTCCATTTCCTCATCGGACGGAGCCTCTTTGCCGTCCTTGCCGTAGTAGTAGTCGAAAAGCATTGTCTTCATCTTTTCTCCCTTGTATGCGAGCTTGATGGACTCCTTGGAGATGCCCATTTCCTCGAACATATCCTTCTGAGCGTTGTATGTGTTCGTGGCAGATGTCGAGATGCTCTTGTTGTCATCATCTGTCAGCTCAAGACCGAGCTCTTTGAACTTCTCGGTAACTGCGCAGTATGCCTTGGTCTTTTCCATCGCCTTGTCCTCAAGGTAGACAGCCATTTCCTTGCCGTCGACTTTCTGGTCCATAATGCTGTCGGAAGAACCCTTCATATACATGTTGTACTGCTGTGTGAGCAGTTCGCTCAGAACGTTGTAGATGTATATACCGGAGTTTATGTCATTGCCGTCGTAGTTCATGACATATCTGCCGCTGTCGCAGCCGGTGAGCATCGTTGCAGCCATTGCCACGCTTACGATGCCTGCGGCAAGTCTTTTCAGCATTTTCATTATATATCGTATCCTTTCAATATTAGTATCCTGCTTTGTAGGCATAATTTAACCTATATATTATACACCAAAATCGGCTGCAAGTCAAGTACTATCGAAAACGGCGCATTTACGGAGCTTTTGTGCAATGCGCCCAAAAAAACGACATCAAATTGAAAAGAATGAAAAGTTAATATAAATTTCAGAAAAATACTTGCAATCAGGGCATAAATGTAGTATAATAGTAACAGAATTTTTTTAGGAGGTAAATCAATTATGGCAGTTAAAGTTGCAATCAATGGTTTTGGACGTATCGGACGTCTCGCATTCAGACAGATGTTCGGAGCAGAGGGTTATGATGTTGTTGCTATCAACGACCTCACAAAGCCTTCCATGCTCGCAAATCTTCTCAAGTATGACACCGCTCAGGGCGGCTACTGCGGCAAGATCGGCGAGAACGTTCACACTGTAACAGCTGATGACGAGGCTAACACCATCACAGTTGACG
>CAMYUO010000224.1 GCA_947302065.1 uncultured Clostridia bacterium
AGTCTCTTGTGAGTTCTCATTTCGAACTGCTCACGGCTGTCCTTGTACTTGTGAACGGCACGGAGGATCGTGATGATCTCCTTGTCGGTCGGAAGTGGGATAGGACCTGATACCTGAGCGCCGGAACGCTTAACTGCCTCGACGATCTTAGCTGCTGCTGCATCTACCACTGCGTGCTCGTAACCCTTGATCTTGATTCTGATCTTTTCATTGACTGCCACTTGAATCCGCCTCCTTAAAAATTTTGGTTTAGGGGGCAAGGTCTTGTTTTTACAAGCAAAGCCTGAGTCAATTGCGTTTACATTCAACTCCTTGCCTTTGCCTCGTCAATTGCAAACGCAATTGACAGGTTTTGCTTCAAGACTTTTCTGAAATACCCTTTATTTTAAATTTACACTCTGCCGTGTGTTCCCTGCCATCTCACAAAAAATTCCGAAACCTTTTCGGTTCGGACGAAACGCAGACACATGGCTCGTTTGCACCCATACTAAAGCAGAGCAGGCTCCGCCTTCGCAAGAAGCATAAGCACATACCGTGTCGGTATTTCAGTCGCCCGGTTTAAAATCGGACATACTCCACGGAAATTACCCGGTCAACCGCCGGCAACCTTCCGTTTCAACGCATATCTTTTCCGCTTTCCGCTCAGCCATTCCTGCGTGGGTCATCCCGTCGGACTTCCCTTGCGACTTTCAAGCCCCGTCGAGCTTTCCTTTCGCCTGCTTTCAGGCTGCACTTCAAGCATTGTGCAGTCACGCAAGTATCATTATACACTATGAATGACGCAATTTCAAGCATTTTCTATTGAATTGCGGTGTAGAATTTTCACACACACAGGAATACCTTTTTGTGCATCTTTCACAACAGGCAAACTGCCTTACAATATGTTGTGCCGGAGGCTTTTTGCGGCACTAAATTCAGTGTTGTGTATTATATATATTAATAATGGTATAGGCAGCGGGTGCATATGCGGACTCGCCGCAGGGCAAAATGTGCGTGACCTGTGGAAAATAAGGCTTTTTGCGTGCAAATTTGCTTGACAAACGTAAATATTTAGTTTATAATTAATGTGTTCTCAATAACCGCTGTCAAGCGGTTATTGCCCCGAACTGAGTTCGGGGAGCGCAAATTCTTTGCACAATAGGGAATTTGCGCAACACATTAATTGATGTCAAGCTCATATTTGCCCAAAACGGCAAATAATGGTGCAAGAAAACTAATAAACCTTTTTTCTTGCACCATTACAACAAAAAATTGGCTTTAAAAGCTGCATACAGCCAATTTTTAGTTGTTGCGCAGACATTAATGAGTGAGGTTACCATAGGTTTGGTAACGACAGGGAAAGAATATGGTGTTTTATTAGGAGGATAAGTATATGTCAAAATTTTGCGGACATTGCGGTTCTACATTAGCAGACAACGCAACTTTCTGCCCGAACTGCGGCGCTCCTGCAGTTGATCAGGCAGCACCTCAGCAGTTCAATCAGCCACAGCCACAGTTCAATCAGCCTGCATTCGGCGGTGCACCGGCAATGGGCGCTGCTCAGAAGACCGGCATGAGCAAGGGCGCTAAGATGCCCATAATCATCGGCGCAGCAGCAGTTGCTGTTGGTCTTCTCGTATGGCTTCTCATCGCACTTCTCGGCGGAAACATGGAATCGCCTATCAAGGATCAGATCAAGGCTTTCGAAAAGGGCGACTATGCGCTGTTCAAGGATTCGCTGACAGCTAAGGGTGCTTTCAAGGAGACTTCCGAGGCTTCTGTTCCTTCCGAGTCAACATTTGTAAGCCACAGAAACAGACTTATCACCTCATACGGTGAGGATCTGAAGATCGAGTACACTATCGTCGAGAAAGAAAAGGTAGACACATCGAGCTATCTCGGACTTGTTGACGAAGTTCAGAAGGTAAAATGCGAGTTCACCATCACCGGTTCAAAGAAATCAGGCAAGGTGACCAAGACATTCCGCTGCATCAAGGCAGGCGGCAAATGGTGTCTGAGCAGCTATTTGTTCTGATAAGTAAGTTATGACGATCACGGCGTACCTGCCCGACGTTCGGTGCCGGGTATGCCGTTTACTTTTACCCAACAAGGATAGCTATGAAAAAACTCATAAAGGCGTTAATACTTATGACTGCGGCAGCGCTTATGCTGTTTTGCGGCTGCGGTGACGAGCAGACCGATGTCACCAACCACGAGCGTCCGATACTTGATCTTTGCACGAGTCTTGAACACAGAGATGCCAATGCGTATCTGAACTGTTTCACGCCTGCCGCCAAAAAGGCGTATCTTGCAGGCGAAGGCGATTCGTCTGATTCTTCGGGAAAGAGCAAGGGCAAGGACATAATCAGCAGAGTTATGTCTGAAAACGGGCTTGAAGACGGTGACAAGATAAGCTGCGAGATAATCGGCAAGCTGGAGCTGCCGAGCGCTGACCGTGAAAAGCTGCAAAAGCAGTACAAATCGAAATATGCAAAGAACGTGACTATTGAAAAGGCGTTCCGGATAGACGCATCACTGACCTGCTCAAAGGGAACGGATGTGCACAGATTCAACGTCGTGCTTTTTGACGAGAGCTGGTACATTTTCGGTGACGTTATCGAGAAATTCGATTTCTGAAAACTTTGTGTTTATAAAGGAGTTAATGGGAATGAAATTCTGTCCTCAATGCAACGCTCAGCTAACTGACGATGCAAAGTTCTGCACGACCTGCGGAGCACCGACAGCTAACGTGCCGCCTGCGTATGCAGAGCCGGTACAATACAATGATGAGCCTGCACAGTACAGTGAACCGATGCAGTACAGCGAGCCTGCAAGCTATGAAGAGAACTATGCAGAGCCTGCTGCACAGCAATATACAGAAGAATATACAGGATACACCGAGCAGGTGCCGTATGACCAGACGCAGCAGTATAACGGCTATGCCGAGCCTGCGGCAGCGGTTGACCCATATGCACAGCCCGAGATGGACTCGGTAGTTCCGCCTGTGATTTCGGACGAGACTTTTTCAACTGCGCCATACACACAGCCGCAGCAGAGCTATTCTCAGCCGTATCAGCAGCCATATCAGGATTACTCTCAGCCGCAGGGCTATCAGCCGATGCAGCCGCAGATGCCGTATGACCAGCAGAGTGCTGCGAACGCACAGGATATACAGAACCCCGATTACATCAATCCTGCATCTCCGCAGATGCCCGGCGTGACACCCGGCAAGACGGACGGCTCTTCTCTCGTTGTGCCGATAATACTGATAATACTGATTGTTCTGGTCATTATCGTTGATGTATTCTTCCTTTTCAGAAAGCAGATATTCGGCGATGACAGCAGCAGCTCGACTGCAGCTGTGAGCTATGTCACGATGACAGATAAATGATATTGAAAGTTATAAGCTCTATGGGAAAGGCCATAGAGCTTTTTTTAGTTGGTTGGTAGTGGTTGGTGCTTATAAATGGTGTTGTTGGGAGAGTTCTTTTGAAAAGAGCTGTTCCTGACTCTCTCTTAGACTATTAGTCAAAATCGGCGATATAGGTTATTCCTATACCGCCGATTTTCATTAAAAGTTTTAGGAAAGGGGTTTGGTGGAACGGAGTAACCGTTACCACGGTTACTCCAAGAGAATGGCAAAGCCATTCTCTGTACCATTCTTTCAAAAGGGTTTTCCCCAATAAAACCACTTATTCGTATCAGCCCATTACTACCTCAACGGTATGCTCTGTACCCTTATCGAATACAGGCAGAACACCGCCGCTAACCTTTACGCCGTCGCATACAACGGACTTAACGCCCTTGGATACGTGGTCAGGGTTCTTGACAGTGATGTTGTAGGTATTGCCTCTGTACTGTCTGGTGATGTTGAAGCCGTCCCACTCGGATGGGATAGACGGGTCTATCTTAAGACCGTCGAAATCAGGCTGTACACCGAGAATGTACTGGGAGATAGCTACCATGTTCCATGCAGCTGTACCTGTCAGCCAGGAGTTCTTGCCCTGACCGAAGTTCTTGCCTGTTTGGCCGATATCAGAGCCTGCGTCCTTACCGCCTATCATCTGACCGTATACATAAGGCTCGGTCTTGTGGATATCGGAAGTCTCCTCAGTAAATGCAGGAGCGATCTCGGAATAATACTTGAATGCCAGGTCGCCTTCGCCTGCATAAGCAGCAGCGCAGATTATCCAAGCGTTGTTGTGTGTGAAGATACCTGCGTTCTCCTTGTA
>CAMYUO010000225.1 GCA_947302065.1 uncultured Clostridia bacterium
CACAGGGCTTTAATATGCAGCTGCCTGATACGGAAATGTTCCCGACACTTGATCTGACAAAAGATCAGTCTGATGACATCAAAAAGGTCGAGACAAAGGATTAAACATTGCTTGTGAACAGTCGGGATAAAACCCGGCTGTTTTTGTTTTGTAGGATCAAATTGAAATTATACATCTGCTCCGAAACCCTGAGTGCCAAAGTTAAGCTCAGGATCAGCAGCGTCCGGGACGATCTTATCATCTGAGCGCGGGCGCAAAAAACTGCGCAGAACACTGTTTCATGAGTCTGCGCAGTTCTTATGCTGTTATCTTGCCTTTACAAAGAACATGTAAGTATCTTTTGATCTTTTCAACCGTTTATCTCTTTGAGGATCGTGTTTGCGTGACTCGTCGGAACTGCACCCACGCCGCCGAGGATATGAGCGCATCGGGCGAGTTTTGTTAAAAATTAATAAAAAACCGCATCGCTGTTGACACTTTGCATGAAATATGATAATATATTCTTAACAGCTTATTCGACCTGTGGAGCCGATACAGTTATCCGTCTTTCAATAGTTGAAAAGCATACCTTCGGGTTGACCGGGTGTGTGTATTTTATAAAAACAAAGGAGGATAAAATATGAAACAAAATGCCTTTAAACGCACGCTTGCGGTAGGCCTTGCAGTGCTTTGCACTGCGACCAGCACTCTGCCTTTTGTAGACCTGAGTGCTGATGCCTATTCCAAGGCTGATATCGTTGCTGCTGTTCACGCAAACGACCTGAAAGCTGATGAACTTGAAAGAGAAACCTCTTACCTTTACTGCACAGTAAACGGGATCCTGTCGAACACGGACACCAATACTCCGGTGATGGATAAAGTCGATCTGCCCAAGAAGTTTGACCTTCGTGATGTTAACGGAAAGAATTATGTTTCGCCCGTCAAGCTGCAGAACCCTTGGGGCACCTGCTGGAGCTTTGGAGGTACCGCCGCTGCCGAGATAAGCCTGGCATCTGCCAAAGACTTTGACTATAACGATCCTGAAAATGAATTATTCAAGCCTTATTATGATTTTTCAGAAAAGCATCTTGCCTGGTTTGCATATATGCCGCTGACTGAGGAAAGCGGCAAGTATCTGTCGCAGGTGGGAGAGGGCTATTATTTAGGTATTACCGAGAACGACACAGCGGAACAGATCAGCAAGAAGGTCTATCACAAGGGCGGTATGTATCCCGTCGTCAATACGCTTTATTCGGCAGGCATAGGTCCTGCATTTGAGAAGGATTTCCCCTACCAGACAAGTGATGAATCAGCCAAATGTATTGAGATCATTATTGGCGGCAAGCAGATTACCGGCGATTACAGTAAGGATAATACTGCGGCGACTCAGCTTTTCAGGAAAGTCGTCAACAAAGATGATGCAAGTGCGATCATTGACGAACAGCTCGCAAATTTCCCCGAATATGAGCTCACAACGGTCGATGGTATTCAGGCCATAATCGAGCACCCATCGACGGATAATATCGGCAAAAAATATATGTTTGTATATGCAAAGGAACCAATTGACTGGACTCTTGATGAATCAGGCCGTTTCAGCAGTGCATACTACATGAAGGACGGTAATGTTCTTCCTCCGAACTTTGTTGTAGACGAGAACATGAAATATGTCTATAACCCTGCCGGTGTTGAGGCTATAAAGAGAGAGCTTATAAACGGCAGAGGTGTTGCTATCGGCTTCCATGCAGACCAGTCACTGCCGGGAGAGGCCGTAGGTGACGGCGGATATATGAACTTTATTGACAAGGACGGAAAACATACCAGTAATATTGAAGAGGCTGTTATATGGGCTCAGTATACCTATGACAAAACCTACGATCCGAAAGATCCTAAATCAGTCAACAAACCAGTGCCTTCCAATCACGCTGTATGCATAGTCGGTTATGACGATAACTTCCCCAAGGAAAACTTCAACGACCCTAACGGAACTATCGGCGGCGACGGTGCATGGATAATCAAGAACAGCTGGGGTCACGACGATGCATCCGACCCGAAGAACAACCATTACTGGGGCAATAGCGGAGACGGCTACTTCTATCTCTCATACTATGACCAGAGTATGTGCGTGGCCGAGAGCTTCAATTTCGATACCGATTCTGATACACAATTCTTAATGAAGGATATCGATATGTACGACTTCCTGCCTACTGTCGGAAAAAGCAGGGTCACTATGAAAGACGAGATCAGCATGGCGAGCGTCTTTACTGCTCAGAACAACTGCGCAGTAAGATTTATCGGCGTTGAAGTAACATCTGCCGAGAGCGATGTTGAGTACAGCATTTATAAGCTCAATGACAATGCGGCTTCTCCTGTTGACGGTACACTGTTTGCACAGAGCACCGAGCATTTCGATTATATCGGATATCATATGGTCGATATCGGAAGATCATTGGCTCTGCGCAAGGGCGATAAGTATTCCGTAGTTGTTAAGATCAAGGATCCCGACGGCTATCAGCTTAATGTCAGCAGGGATCTCAACAAGCAGGGTATGGATCACTACGAGCCCTATGCTCATGAGCGTTTTCTTGATTCGGGAGGGGATCCTGCGAAATATGCTCCGTCTACCACCTATGCCAAGGCAGTAGTCAACAAGGGCGAGAGCTTTGTGGGCAGCGGCAGCGAGTGGACTGACTGGGCAGATGTTATCTCTGAACTGAAGAAACTCAACAAGGATCTGAACAACGACGGCTTTGAGTATGATAACTTCGCTGTAAGAAGCTATCCCGAAACGGAATATCTCTCGGTTGTGAACAAGCCTGTCAGCGAGCAGGAGACCTACAAGGCAGGCGATGTGCTCAAGGGCGTTATCAAGGTAAAATACAACTCCGACAGCGCTGTGCTTGTTGAAGAAATGGGCGGCAATTTTGAAGTTGAGCTTACTATCAACGGCAAGCAGTTCATGATCGGCGAGAACAACAAGAATGCTGTATTCAACAAGCTGGCTAAGGGCGAGACACTTGAGATACCGTATGAATATACAGTCACCGAAGAGGATACCAAGCTTTGCGACATCGAAAGCACCGCTCGCCTCAAGTTCATGGGTGTGTATCTCGACGAAGAGCGCAAGCCTATCTTCCCCGAGGATCTGACCTATACCATAAATAATGCGGAGCACAAGTGGTCTGAATGGAAAACCACAGCTTTTGACACTGATAAGAACACCTCAACGCAAACAAGAACTTGCTCAACATGTAATAAAACTGAGACCAAGACCACCGAGAACGCAATTGCGCGTCTCGCAGGCGCAAACAGATACGAAACAGCCGCAAAGATATCACAGGCAGCATTTGATAAGGCTGAGACAGTCGTTCTCGCATACGGTCTGAACTATGCAGATGCTCTCGCTGGCGTATCACTTGCAACAAAGATGAATGCACCTATCCTGCTGACTAACACAAAGACTCTCGATGCTACAACTCTCGCAGAGATAAAAAGGCTTAAAGCCAAAAACGTTATCATTCTCGGCGGCACAGGCGCTATCAGCGATGAGGTCAAAAAAGAGCTTGAAAACAACGGCTTAACAACCGAGCGAATCTTTGGTGCATCACGTTTCGGAACAGCAACGGCGATAGCTGAAAAGCTCAATGAGAACCCGACAGATGTTTTCTTTGTTTACTATGACGGTTTTGCAGACGCTCTCTCGGTCAGCCCGATAGCAGCAAGCAAAAACGCCCCTATCATCTATCTCTCAACAAAGGGTGACCTTCATCCCGACACTGCAGCTTACCTCGCAAAGCTCAAAAAGGCAGGCTGCGTCAAGAATGCATACGTTATCGGCGGCGAGGGAGTTATCTCCAACGATATGATGAAAAAGGCAGGCAATGCTCTCGGCGTAACTCCGACAAGAGTTTTCGGCGCAAACAGATTTGCGACCTGCGTTGCAGTCAATGAGAAATTTGCTGATGTTCTCAATGGTGATATGCTCTGCGTTGCAACGGGAATGGATTTCCCCGATGCTCTCGCAGGCGGCGTTTACGCAGCGATAAACAAAGCACCGCTGTTCCTCGTAAACGGCAAGCTGAAAACACCACAGCTCACAGCTGAGCAAAAGGCATATCTCAAATCGAAAGCAGCAGCTAAGATAACCGCTTTCGGCGGTACAGGTGTCGTACCCGACAACCACATCGCAGATATAGTCAAAAACTCAGTATAACGCAACAAAGCTCCTT
>CAMYUO010000226.1 GCA_947302065.1 uncultured Clostridia bacterium
TAGATATAACCGCATACCGAACATACGAATTTTGACATAATTTTTACCTCCCATAAGCTGTAAATTGCGTGAAAAAACGAGTTTTTTTACACAAGTCTATTATACTTGATTTTTACCGTTTTGTCAACGAACTTTGAAAAAATAATTATCAAAAATACTATACCAAATTTGTATACTTTACACAACAGCGGGAAAATTCCTGTTGAAAAATGACGGAAAATGTGTTATACTGTTTGCAGTTATCGGTCGGCAAAGGGGAGTGCAAAGGGTGAACGGCAAATACATCGAGGTCATGCGTGCAAGCGAGGAATGGCAGAGAGCAGGCGCTTACAGCGTTCGCATACAGGGTATGAACAGACAGTACCATATCCCTCTGCGTGATGAGTTTGACAAGCACGACAGGCAGGGCACACGCTATATCGTCCTGCTCGATGACGGTTACCCCGTTGCGACCTGCCGTTTTTACGAGCTTTGCACGGGCAGCGTAATGCTCGGACGCCTTGTCGTCCTGCCGGAATACAGAGGAAAGGGACTTGGCAGAAAAGCCGTCAGCGAGGCTGAAAAATGGATAAGCGAGCTTGGCTTTTCATCTGTCTGCATCGAGAGCAGAACAGAGGCGGTGGGCTTCTATGAACGGCTCGGCTACAAAATGACCGACAGCGGAACGATAAACCGAGGCACGTTTGACTGCGTGAAAATGACAAAGACGCTGGTTGATTGATTTTTGAAAGCGGAAACTGATGATAAAAACGGGAGGGACAATATGAACGGATTCAATGAACAAATCTCAAAAAAGGCGGGTGAGCTTTTCTCGCAGGGCTATAACTGCTCGCAGGCAGTAGTTGCTGCTTGGGCAGATGCGATAGGACTTGACAAAAATACCGCACTGCGAATTTCCTGCGGTTTCGGCGGAGGAATGGGAAGGATGCGTGAGGTGTGCGGTGCTGTTTCGGGCGCAGTTATGGTACTCAACTGGCATTTCGGCTATACCGACGGCACAGACCAGACAGCAAAGGGCAATGTCTATAAGATAATTCAGGATTTTGCCGCAAGATTCAAAGAGGAAAACGGCTTTGACAGCATCGTCTGCCGTGAGCTTCTCGGACTGCCGGGCGCAAGCTCGCCAAAACCTGCCGAGAGAACGAACGAATACTACAAAAAGCGCCCGTGCAAAGAGCTTGTCGAGCTTTCGGCAGGTATTCTGGGTGAGTTTATAGAGGTGGAAAAATGAAAAGACTTATTGTTACAAGACAGAATATGCAGGTAGCATCAATGGTGCCTTTCTGGGTGATACCCGGCTCAAAGCAGGCGTTTATGGCGCAGTTCGGGCTTGAGGGCGATTTCTGCCAGCAGGACAGGTTCGGTCAGCCGGTGCCGAGGATAGACCCTGCCGTGCTCGACGCAAACGGTGAGCGCATCGCAAACGGTGAGCAGATAACCATTGACCTTGCCGACAATGTTCGTTCGGTGTTCGCATCGACCTATTCGGGAAGCCTTTCAAACGAAAGGATACTTCAGGGCGGACAGCTGATAAACGGCTATGAAACATACTACATCACCATAACGACCAAGGGCGGCACAAAGATAGTAAGCTATCCGTGGTTCATCTGAAACAGCGGCGGTAAAAAATGAAAAGAGTTATCATCACAAGGCAGAAAAAGCTGTCCTCACGGCTTATGCCGTTTTATGTGATACCCGGCTCAAAGCAGGCATTTATGGCGCAGTTCGGACTTGTCGGTGATATATGTCCGCATAGCTGGGACGGTCAGCCTGTTGCGAGGATAGACCCGTCGGTGCTTGCCTGCAACGGAATGCCGATAAAGTCTGGCGAGCAGATAGTGCTTGAGCTTGACGACAGCGTGATGACCCTGTTTGCCTCAACGACAACGGGCAGTCTCTCCAACGAGGTATCCTTGCAGGGCGGACAGTTTATTAATGGCGCAGAGACCTTTTATCTGAATATGACCACCAAGGGCGGAATGAAAACCGTCAGCTGCCCTTGGTTTGAATAAGCAGGCGTATCCTTGGCAAAACTGCTTTCAGAGGCATTTTGCACTGAAAGGAGCACCGCTATGGACATCTATTCGCTTGCGCAGGGCAGGCGCACAAAGGGCATATTTCTGTCGCTGGGCAGTGTGATTTTCGGCGCAGCGCTCGGCTGGATACTCAGCCCCAACAAACTTGCCGCTGGCGGCATCGCAGGCATCTCGGTCATACTCGGCAGCTTTCTGCCGATAGGTGTCGGCACGCTGTCGCTTATGCTGAATATCCCTCTGCTGCTCGTTTCATGCAGAGTTTTCGGGCGGCGTTTCCTGCTCGAAACAGCGGCGGCAATAAGCATCTGCGCCCTCTGCGCAGACTTGTTTTCGATTTTTCCCGCACCCGTCACAGACCCTCTGCTTGCAGCCGTTTTCGGCTCGGCAGTTATGGGACTTGGCTGCGGTGCGGTGTTTTTGTCGGGAGCAACGACAGGCGGCACCGACATCGCCGCAAAGCTTATCCTGCGCAAAAGACCGCATTTTGCCGCAGGTAAAGTGTTTCTCGCCATTGACGGCAGCATCTGCCTTGCGGGCGGCATCGTCTTCGGCAGCGTGCAGACTGCGCTGTATGCGTTCATCGGGCTTTTTGTCTTTTCAAAAGTCCTTGACAGCGTGCTTTACGGCACGGGCAGAGCAAAGCTGGTGCTTGTCGTGACTAAAAAGACGGATACGCTGCTCGGGCTGCTGCTGCGTGATGCAGATGTCGGCTGCACGGTCATCGGCGCAAGAACAGGCTATTGCGGCAGCAAAGCCAGCACGCTTATGTGCGCCGTGAAAAAGCACCGCCTGCACACCGTGCGCAAACTTGTGATGCAGACGGACAGCGAGGCGTTCATGCTCGTTATTGATACCAATGAGATAGTAGGCAAAGGCTTTGAGAAAAATCCGTAATAAAGGAGATATGGTTATGGAAAAAGTAGGTTCTTGGTATATCGGCGTGTCAGCCGAGGCTTTCGCTGCTGCGCAGTTTGCAAGATACGGTTACAAAGTATCTGTACAGTACGGCGCAGACCAACCAGAATATGATTTGATAGTTAACAGCGGAGATGAGAACAAAAAAGACCAGATGCTCAAAATATCTGTCAAAGGCAGCCAGGACGGCGGCTGGGGATTGACGCAAAGCTATAAAAAAGGTCGCACCTACCACGAAGCGATTGACGAATGGTTGAAAGCTCACGGAAAAAAGACGATTTTCTGCCTTGTTCAGTTTGAGAGCGTGGGCGATGATGAAATGCCGAGAATGTATTTGGCAACGCCTGCCGAGATAGCGGAAGTAATGAAAAAGTCAAGAGCAGAAAATGGCGAAACGATTCTTTACGAGGAGCATAAGTGGATTAGAGGACTCGGTAAAGGAACTGAGGTAAAAATACCAGCAGAGTGGATTTTTACACGGGAACGTGCCCGATACATATTTGACAAGTATGCGTGAAACTCATATAGAAACAGGTGCAAAATGGACTTTACAAAATTCAAAGGCATAATTTTCGACCTCGACGGTACGCTTGTCGAGTCAAACGGCGTGTGGTCGCAGATAGATATAGATTTTCTCGGAGAAAGGGGATTCGCCGTCCCCGACGATTACGGCAAAGTTGTCTCCGCAATGGATTTCAGGCAGGCGGCGATATACACAAAAGAGCGATTCGGTCTGCCCGAGAGCATCGAGCAGATCGGCGCACAGTGGCGTGATATGGCACGGTGGCATTACACCAACGATATAAAACAGGTCGCAGGTGCAGCCGATTTCGTCAGATACCTGCATGAAAACGGCGTAAAGCTCGCCCTCGCCACAGCGTCCTCAAAGGAGCTTTACGAGCGCCAGGATCATGAGCGCCCCCAGGATGCCGATGAGCTTTACGAGCCTGTCCTCGCACGTCACGGAATGCTCGGCTGCTTTGACTTTTTTGCTACCACTGAGCACGTCGAGCGTGGAAAAGGCTTTCCCGACATATATTTGTACGCTGCGGAAAATATCGGCGTTGAGCCGTGCGAATGTGCCGTTTTCGAGGATATAATCGAGGCAGTCTGCGGCGCAAAATTGGGCGGATTCACCGTCTGTGCAAGGCTCAATGAGCATTACAGAGCCGACAGCGAGCAGATACAAAAAAATGCAGACATCTGCTTTGAGGACTACATAACACTTGATAAGACATAA
>CAMYUO010000227.1 GCA_947302065.1 uncultured Clostridia bacterium
GCTTCATATTCTCGATCTTAGGCAGGTTGATATAACCGAATTCAAGACCCTTCTGGATAGCCTTGCCCGGGTCGTTGGTATGAACGTGCACCTTGATTATCTCATCATCGTCAACAACAACTACGCAGTCACCGATAGTTTCAAGGTAAGCTCTGAGCTTTGACGGATCTTTGCAGTCGGGCTTTTTGGTGATGAGCATTTCTGTGCAGTATGTAAATGTGATCTCCTGATCGAACTCGCCCACTGCGGAAGAGAACGACTCAACAGTGATCTGTTTCTTTTCAGCTTTCTGTGCGGCAACTATCTCTCCGCCCTTGAACACGTCTCTGATAGCCTCAAAGACTATAACCAGACCCTTTCCGCCTGCATCGACAACGCCTGCCTTTGCAAGTGCGGGCAGAAGCTTTGGTGTTTCCTCGAGCGATCTTGCAGCCTGAGCGCACACCTCTTCCATTATAACACAAGGATCGTTCGTAGAACGGACAGCCTCTCTTGCTTTTTCTGCGGACTCTCTTACAACTGTAAGGATAGTACCCTCTGTCGGTTTCATTACCGACTTATATGCGCCCTTTACGCCGTTTTCAAGGCTGACAACGAGATCCTCTGCGGACATCGTCTTTTTGCCCGAAAGGCCCTTTGAAAAGCCTCTGAAAATAAGTGAAAGGATAACGCCCGAGTTACCTCTTGCGCCTCTGAGAAGCGCAGAAGCCATGGTCTTAGCGACCTCGGAACATTCCACCGTATCCTTCATCTTGTTCAGTTCAGGCAGCGCATTGCCTATTGTCATGGACATATTCGTTCCCGTATCGCCGTCAGGCACCGGGAAAACATTGAGTTCGTCCACGCTCTTTTTCTGATTTGCTATACTATGTGCCGCACTGATAAATGCGTCACGAAGCACACTTCCCTCGATCACAGTATTTTTCCTCCAGTCATCCGTTGATCATTTCGTCGATGAATACATTCACAGATTTCACGCTCACGCCGGCCTGCTCCTGCAGGACATAGGTGACCTTGTGAATAATGCTCTCAACGATAGCGCCAACATTCACACCATAATTTACCGTAATATGCAGATCGACCACCAGCTGTTCGCCGTCCTGTCTTATGATGACGCCCTTGGTGGTATTTTGCTTTTTGAGCATAGCGATCATTCCCTGCTTTGCTCCGTATACATTAAGTCCTGCAACGCCGAAACAGCTTTCCGCAGTATTGGAAATAAGCTGTCTGAGATATGCTGTCGAGATGCCGATAGTTCCAAGATGGTTCTTATATTTTATCATGATACCACTCCTTTATCGCACTTTACATATTTTAGGCATGACCTATTTAGAATATTATAGCATATCCCGTGCGGTTTTTCAAGTCCTTTTGCAATAATTAAATCATCTTACTTTTCACGTTTGCGGCCACGCTGCGTACTTGCAATTGCTGCTGCGATGACTCTTTTTGCGCCGAGCTGTTTAAGACAGTCTGCACAGGCGTTCATCGTTGCGCCCGTGGTATACACATCGTCGCACAAAAGCACTGTTTTTCCGCTGATATCCTTATGTGACGGCGATATCGAAAAACTGCTCTTGGCATTTTCCGTTCTTTGCTTACCGAGCAGTTTATGATGCTCGGTCATCGTATTAGCGTGGATAAGCAGTTTGCCGTCGAAAGGCTTATCGAGCCGCTTTGCAAGGTATCCTGCTATCACCTCGGCGTGATTGTGCCCTCTTTTGCGTTTTTTTCGCCGTGACATCGGCACACAGGTCACAAGGTCTATCCCCTGTGCAAGCCCACGCTTTTCAAGCACTTTCGCAAGTTCGGCTGCACTGTGGCGTGCAAAGCTGATGTTCTGTGCGTGTTTGAGCTGATATATGCCTGTTATGCACGGCTCTTCAAAGCTGTAAAGGCAGACCGCCGCATCGAAATTTAGCGAGGCGTGGTCAAGGCACTCTTTCTTGGCACAGACAGGACAGACGCTGTCGGTTATGCGCTCGAGCTTTTCGTCGCAGGCTTTGCACATAATTTTGTCCCACCTGATGACCTTTGAGCAAACGACGCATCTGTTCGGCAGGAAGATATCGGTGATGAATTTCAAAAGCTGTTTACTCGTCATCTTCATCGTCCTCTGCAACCATTTCAAGAAGCATATCACGCAGCGCTGTATAGCGCAGGTTCCTGCGGTCATTGTATATCATATAGTCCACACGCTTATCAGAGCCGACGATAATGAGCATTTTCTTCGCTCTGGTCACCGCTGTGTAGAGAAGATTCCTGTAATAGAGCTTGTCCGAGCCGCCGTAGATGGTCAGGATAACATAATCAAACTCGGAGCCCTGACTTTTATGCACGGTTATCGCATAGGCAAGCTCGAGGTTGTCGAGCATAGGTCTGTTATATGTCGCTACTCTGCCCTCGAAATCTATAACGGCTGTGCCGAGCAGGCGGTTGACGCTGATTATCGTGCCGATATCGCCGTTGAAAATTCCTGTGCCCTTTTCCTCTGTCTCGTCATCGCCCGTCTTTTTCCAGAGTATCTGATAATCGTTCTTTGTCTGCATGACCTTGTCGCCCATGCGGTATGTATAAAGCGGAGATTTTATCTCGCTTTTGCCCGCAGCGGGCGGGTTGAGCTGCGCCTGAAGTATCTTGTTGAGCTCGACAGTTCCCGCAGGTCCCTGCCTTGTCGGCGAGATGACCTGTATATCGGTCATCGGAGAAATGCCATAAGCCTTTGGCAGTCTTTGTTTGCAAAGCGAAACGACAAGCTCTCTCAGCGGCTCGAAATCAAGGCGCTGCATAAAGAAAAAGTCCTTGTCCCTCACCCTGTAATCAATCGGCTGTCCGTGGACTATCTTATGGGCGTTCATTACTATCTCTGACTGCTGTGACTGGCGGAATATCTCTTTAAGTTCGACCACCGACATCGCACCGCTGTCTATG
The DNA here is from genome assembly GCA_947302065.1 of uncultured Clostridia bacterium. GTDB lineage: Bacteria > Bacillota > Clostridia > Oscillospirales > Ruminococcaceae > Hominimerdicola. The sequence continues at coordinate 2,932 of CAMYUO010000227.1, forward strand.
ATGTCTTTGAGCACGTTGCCTGCGCCGACAGACGGCAGCTGGTCGCTGTCGCCGACGAGCACGAGCTTGCAGGTCACGCTTATCGCTCTGAGCACAGCCTCAAACAGCAGCGAGTCTACCATAGACATTTCGTCGATTATAAGTGCATCGCAGTCAAGCGGCTCGTTCTCGTTATGCTTGAAATGCGGGATATCGCCCTTTGCAAAATCGACCTCGAGCAGACGGTGTATCGTTTTTGCCTCAAAGCCTGTGAGGTCACTTATGCGCTTTGCGGCTCTGCCTGTCGGCGCACAGATCATAACGTTGAGTCCCTGCTGCTGATACAGTGAGATTATCGCATTGAGCGTCGTTGTTTTTCCTGTGCCCGGTCCGCCGGTGAGCACAAGGAAGCCCTTTGACAGTGCGAGGTTTATCGCCTGACGCTGTATCTTTTCATATGTGATGCCGTTGTTTTCCTCTTCAAGATCAATGACCGCAGAAAAGTCGATCATATTATCATATGTAAGCTGGCGCATAACACAAAGCCTGCGTGCAATGTAAGCCTCAGCCTTGAAATAGTCCCTGAGCATTATAAAATCACGGCTGCGCTTTTTATAACAATAGAGCATCTCGTCCTCGACCTGATCGTCGATGACCGCTTTGAGCTGCTCGGGTGTGACGTTCAGAAGGCGCAGGCAGATGTTTGTCAGCTTATCGAGCGGAAGGCAGGTATGACCCGAGGCTGCGTTCTGAGTGAGAACATATTCGATGCCAGCCTTTATCCTGTTTGCGCTGTCACGAGGGATATCCATTGAAAAAGCTATCTCGTCTGCCTTTTCAAAGGAAAGGTCTATGCCGAACGAACAGAGCAGATAGGGATTTTTCTTTATCATCTCGGCGGCAGGGTCACCCCAGCGCTGCCAGGCTTTCACGCCGTAGGACACGGGCAGCGAAAGCTCTTTCATCTGATTCATCAGCGAGCGCACTGCAAATGTTGAACGGAAATCCTCGGATATTTTCTTGGCGGTCTTTTTCGAGATGCCCTTGACCTCGAGCAGCCTTTCCGGCTCATTCTCGATGACCTCGAGCGTCTGCTCTCCGAACAGCTCGACCATGCGTTTTGCAACAGCTGCTTTTACGCCTTGTATTGCGCCGCTGGCAAGGTATTTGAGTATTGCATCTGCGCTCTTTGGCAGCTGCCTTTCAAACATGACAGCCCTGAACTGCTCGCCGT
>CAMYUO010000228.1 GCA_947302065.1 uncultured Clostridia bacterium
AGAGATAGCATGACCCAGCTCTCTGCCTGCGCAGTTGAGTATGATGCACAGCAGCAGTATGCCAACCGTGCGCAGATATGAAAATGAATCACTTTTTTTAGTCACGTTTCATTCCTTCTTTATATATCGCAAATATTTCTAAAACGAAAATACATAAATCCAAGATAATTATAACACAAGATTACGGCTTTTTCAACCGTTTCATTCAATAATTATTTATTTTAAGTAAATAAAAACGTAAAAAAGAGCAAGGGCACCGGCACCCTTGCTCAGTTATTTCAATATTATGCATCATTTTGCTATTCTGTCAATGATATCGACGTTTTTAGGCAGCTTTTTTTCAAAATCCGCAAGCTTTTCGCTGTCGCTCGTTTTGAGCAGCAGGATAAAATGGTTGCGGTAGTGCTCAACTATAAGAATAGTCCCGAAAGGCGCCTGTATGCTGTGAGCGAAATCAAGTATCTTTCCGGTCGGCACTCTGAACGAGTTTATCAGTGCGGCACCGCCCTCACTTGTCAGCTCGAAAAGCTGCTGTGTGAACTCCTGCGTGTAGACCTTCGGGTGAATGTTGTCCGCAACATAGATGTCCGTGTAGACAAGTTCAAAGGTCTTTTGCCCTGCCTGCTGCTCGGCATATGCGAACGCATCGTCCCTTATCAGCTCAAACCGCGGCTGCATCACTTTGTCGATAAAATACGTCTTTGCGATGTCAACGAACTGCTGTGAGTATTCGATGCCCGTCACAAAGCAGTTCTTGAAGCGGTGCGTCAGAAACCTCGGTATCGTGCAGCCTGCACAGCCGAGCACCAGTGCGCTTGTGAGCGTTTTTCTGCCGAAATAGGCATCTATAGTGTGCTGCATATGCGGGTAAGCGGGCTGAAAGTCCCTGTGCCTGCTCAGATAGACTGTTGAGTAAACGTATCTGCCGTTGTTTCTGAACTCGATAGTTCTTGTGCTTCGGCGGAATATCGCAGGCAGCCTGTAATCTGCGACCTCGAATCTGACCTGTGTGTCCTCGCCGTCACCGCTGAACGAATCGAGCAGCACACGCTTTTTGTGATGCCGCAGCTGTGTGCCGATAAAACGTCTTAATCTCATAAACTATCTCCAATGATTAAACGGGCGGTGTTGTCCGCCCGTCACTGTCTATTTTACTCAGCTTCCTCAACAGGTGCATCGGGTGCGTTCTTTTTGACGCTTTCGATGCCGTTCTTGCAGGAGGCTTTTGTGGTGTAGCCTTCGCTCGCTGCGATGACCTGACCGTTTGTCGCTTTCAGACGGAAACGTGTCTCGCCCTTTTTGTCAGTGTACATTTCGAATTTCGGACACTTTACGGTCTCAAAACCCTCGGCTGTCTGATCCTCGATACCTGCCGCAGCAGCATTCTTTGCAACGCTTGCACAGCCGTTCTTTGCAGCCGCAAGTGTTGTGAACACCTCGCCGCCGACAGCGATGACCTCACCGTTGCCTGCCTTGAGTGACCAGGTGAAACCCGTAGCGGTCTTTTTTACAACAAATTTTCCCATTGAAGATACCTCGCTTTCATGTATTTTTGTACTTTAAGTATAATACAGCCCGTCCGCTTTGTCAATATTTTGGTAATCAATTGTACATTATTATGCAAAACCTGCCGCATGAATTATCACTTTTCACTAATAGCCCGATAGCCTCTCTCTTTTTGTTTACAGCTGAAAAACGGCGCATCTGCGCTGTGTTACGCAAAGTAACAGGGCAGTCACGGCTTTTCTCTTGCAATTTTCAAAGCATTGTGATATATTCAGAACAGAACAAGGACAGGAGGTCACACTTATGACATTCGGTGAGAAATTAAAGAACGCCAGACAACAGGCAGGGTACTCTCAGCAGCAGCTTGCAGAAAAGCTCAGTGTGTCACGCAGCGCAGTGGCAAAATGGGAGACCGACAAGGGTATGCCCGACATAGAAAATCTCAAAGCGATAGCGGCACTGCTGAACGTTTCGCTCGACTATCTTTTAGGCAGCGATGAAGCGCTTTCGATGAAACAGCTGCGTGAGCCGATAGACCTTTCACAGTATGAAAAATCGGGCAAGGCTCGCAGCAGGCAGGATGCTGCAGTGCTTGCAAAATTTCCGCAGGCGGTGCAGATATATGCGCTCGTGCGAAAAAAGAAACTTTCAAAGTTTGAGAGCCTGCTTGAATGGACAGTGATGCCGTCGTTCGGCATTTTTGAAGCTGCCGATCAGTTCGGCAGCAACGCACCGTGCTATCTTGTTGAAACGGAAAACAAGCAGTATCTGGTGTGCGTTTCAAAGGAGTTTATGGACACAACCGAGCTTGCAAGGCATATCACCGAAAAGAAATTCGTCATCGGTGACAACAAGTTCTCACGGCTTTACGAGCTTATCTGAATTACAGGCAGACAGTTTCGGTCGCTATCTTTTTGCGGAACATCTCATCGTGCTCAACGAACAGCATCGTCGGCTGATATTCAAGCAGCAGCTTTTCTATCTGCATTCGTGAAAAGATATCTATAAAATTCAGCGGTTCGTCCCAGATATACAGGTGCGCAGGTGTCAGCAGGCTTGATGCCAGCAGCACCTTTTTCTTTTGTCCTTGCGAGTATTCGCTGATGTCCTTTTCAAACTGCGTGCGCTCAAAGCCGAGGTGCCGCAGCATCGAGCAGAAACTGCTCTTGTCGAGCGAGTTCTCCTCGCACAGCTCCTCGATAGTGCCGTGAAGCCATGAGGTGTCCTGATTGATGTATGAGATAACGAGTCCCGAGGCTGTATCGCACGTTCCGTTTGATACAAATTCGGGCAAGCCCTTCCGTCCGCATTTTTGCAGTATCTCTTTTATAAGGCTTGATTTGCCGCAGCCGTTCTCGCCGTGGAGAGCTATCCTGTCGCCTTTCTTTATCTGCATCGTCAGCCCGTGAACAACAAAATCATCGGAGTCCTTGTAGCCGAGGTCGTGTTCTCTGATGTTCACCAGCGTGCTTTTGTGGTGCTCAAGCTTTTCAAGGCGCAGATCGTCGTTCTTTTCAAGGTCCTCAAGCAGACCCTCTTTTTGCTCGATCTCCATGTCTATGCGCTTTTCCATCTGCCTGACACGGCTTTGCATCTTCTTGGTCTTTGCGCCGATAAACGAGCGTGCGCTGATGCAGCGGTCGTGCTCTTTTACAGGGTCATAGCCTATCTTCGTGCGTTCGCTTTTGTCTGCCCAGTCGGCAGTGCGCCGTGCCGCCTGACGCAGTTTTCTTATCTCCTTTTTGTGCTTTTCATTCTCTGCCAGCGCAAAGCTGTCCCTGCGCTGTTTGTTTTCCCACCAGCTTGAAAAGTTGCCTGCCTGCACCTCGATAGTCTTGCGGTTGAGCACAAGAACGTGGTCTATGCAGGCATCAAGCAGGTCTCTGTCGTGCGAAACGAGTATGAATCCTTTTTTCGTGCCGAGATACTCCCTGACTTTCAGCCTTGCCTCGTGGTCAAGGTGGTTGGTCGGCTCGTCTATCAGCAGAAATTCATTTTCGCCCGAGAACAGCACCGCAAGCAGAACTTTGGTGCGTTCGCCCGGACTGAGCGCTGCAAACGGTCGGAACAGGATATCTGCGTCCTCGCCCAGCTCACCAAGCTCGCACATCACACGCCAGCTCTCGCAGCCCGGCTTTATCTCGTCGAGAAATTCCGCCGCCGTCTGTTTCATTTGTTCGGGAGTGATATGATAAGGGAAATACTCGAACTTAGTGCTTGCGCTTATCGAGCCGCCATAGCGGTGCTCACCGAGCAGCAGCCGCAGGAACGTTGTTTTGCCCTTGCCGTTTCGCCCGATGAAACCGAGCTTCCAGTTGGTGTCCACCGAGAACGATACGTTCTCGAATATGTTATCGAAACTGCCCTCATAGTTGAATGTGAGGGCGTTCACGCTTATCTGTGACATATACATTCCTCCTTTTCGCAGCTTATAAAACAAAAAAGCTGCCCGTTGCCGAGCAGTTTCATATGTTCATATAACCTCACAGGAGATGACCTGCGGCAAGCCGCAAAAACAAAATATATGCACAAAAATAGAGAGGCTATGTGAGAACATAATCCACTTTTGGCAACATGATCAATCAAGGCACAGGCACAATTTGCCCATACCGAGTCTTATTCGTTCATGTTTTCA
>CAMYUO010000229.1 GCA_947302065.1 uncultured Clostridia bacterium
CATACAACGCAGGCAAGTGCTCACTTGAAGACGTTGAGGAGTTTGAGAACAAGGCTTGTCCTACCTGCGGCTCATGCTCGGGTATGTATACAGCTAACTCAATGAACTGCCTCACCGAAGTGCTCGGTATGGGACTCAAGGGCAACGGCACTATCCCTGCTGTTTACTCCGAAAGAATAAAGCTCGCAAAGCACGCAGGTATGCAGGTCATGGAGCTGTACAGACAGAACATCAGACCTCGTGATATAATGACAGAGGAAGCTTTCAAAAACGCTATCGCAGCAGATATGGCTCTTGGCTGCTCGACAAACTCGATGCTCCACCTGCCTGCTATCGCTCACGAGTGCGGCATTGATCTTAACCTCGACCTCGTAAACGAGATAAGCGAAAGAACACCGAACCTCTGCCACCTTGCTCCTGCAGGTCATACCTATATGGAAGACCTCAATGAAGCAGGCGGCGTATACGCAGTTCTCAATGAGCTTTCTAAGAAAAACCTCATCAATACCGACTGTCTCACCTGCACAGGAAAGACAGTTGGCGAAAACATCAAGGGCTGCGTGAACAAGAACACAGACATCATCAGAGACATCGACGATCCGTTCATGCCAAACGGCGGTATCGCAGTTCTCAGAGGAAACCTCGCTCCCGATACCTGCGTGGTAAAGAGAAGCGCAGTCGCTCCCGAGATGCTCAAACACGAAGGTCCTGCGAAGGTATTCGACAGTGAGGACGATGCTATCGAAGCTATCAGAGGCGGCAAGATCGTCCCCGGCGACGTTGTCGTTATCAGATACGAAGGTCCTAAGGGCGGACCGGGAATGAGAGAGATGCTCAATCCTACATCTGCTATCGCAGGCATGGGTCTAGGCTCAACAGTTGCCCTCATCACCGACGGACGTTTCAGCGGTGCAACAAGAGGCGCATCTATCGGTCACGTTTCACCTGAAGCAGCTCTGGGCGGACCTATCGCTTTCGTTCACGACGGTGATATCATTGCAATAGACATCAACAACCACAGCATTCAGCTCAAGGTTTCCGATGAGGAGCTCGAGGAAAGAAAGAAAAACTGGACTCCGAACGAGCCAAAGATCAAAACAGGTTATCTCGCAAGATATGCATCTCTTGTAACATCAGCAAACAGAGGCGCAGTTCTTGAGATCAAATAAACCAAGCTAATCATTTCAGGGAGGAAATAGTTATGAAAAAGGTCATTTCGGCAATTCTCGGCGTATTTTTCGTCATCTTCGTAGTCATCGGTATCGTTGTTGCTACATACGTGTTCAGCTCTCCTTCAAAGGACGGCGATTCCAGACAGCTCATCATGGGTAACTGGGTCGATGCTGAAAACCACGTTAAGTTCACATTCTCCGAGGACGGAGACTTCAAAATGGTAGATACTGAAAGCGACAAGGTGCTTGGCAAGGGCTACTGCAAGATCAACGAGGACAGCAAAGAGATCAAGATCCTTCTTCTCCACGGCGACCGCTCTGAGGACATCAACTTCGGTATCAGCCTGTTCTACTTCTGCTCTATCTCTTACTCAGACCTCAAGTATCCTTCAAATGAAGAGATCGAAAAGAAGAGAGTTAAGGAGAACGCTTCCTGCAAGTTCCTGTTCCAGAATGCTGACGGAAAAGTATACAAGTGCGAAAGAGACGAGAACAAGGTCAACTTCTACGGCAAGGAGATAAGCGGAAAGTAATAATGGATATACTCATTAAAAACGTTCTGGCTGTTGATCCGCAGAACGATCTGCACGAGGTCACCGATATCGGTATCTCAGACGGCATCATCACAGCCATCGGCAAAATAAGCGAGCCTGCTGACAGAGTTATCGACGCTCAGGGCAAGCTCGCCGCACTGCCCGGTCTTTTCGATATGCATGTGCATTTTCGTGACCCCGGACAGACACATAAAGAGGATATATTCACCGGAGCCGCCGCTGCAAAAGCAGGCGGCTTTACCGGCGTTGCATGTATGCCGAACACAAAGCCTGTTATCGACAATAGCGAAACTGTGCAGTATGTCATCAACAAGGCAAAGAAAACAGGCATCGACGTGCTGCCCGTAGGCTGCGTCACAAAAGGCATGAAAAGCGAGGAGCTTTGCGATCAGGACGAGCTGAAAAAGGCAGGCGTGTGCGCTCTGTCCGACGACGGAAGACCCGTTGAAAACGCAGAGCTTATGCGTCAGGCACTCGAAAATTCAAAAGACAGCGGACTCGCCGTGCTGTCGCATTGCGAGGACTTAAAGATCATCAACGGCGGTATCATCAACAAAGGCGAGATATCCGAAAAACTCGGCGTAAAGGGGATGGACAGGGCAAGCGAGGATTACATCACCGCCCGTGAGATAGCGCTCGCAATGAGCTGCGGTGCGCATATCCACATCTGTCACGTTTCTACAAGAGGCTCGGTCAACATCATCAGAGCCGCTAAGCGTGACGGCGTGAACGTCACCTGCGAAACTGCGCCGCATTACTTTACTTTCACAGATGAAAAGCTGCTTTCCCGTGATGCAGATTACAGAATGTCGCCGCCTCTGCGTACAGAGGACGACAGGCAGGCTATCGAAGAAGCTCTGCTCGACGGAACTATCGACTGCATAATCACCGACCACGCACCGCACGCAGCAGATGAAAAAGCAAACTTTGAAACTGCACCCAACGGCGTTGTCGGACTTGAAACATCGCTCGCAGCAACGCTCACAAAGCTGTATCACACAGGCAAATGCGACCTTGAAAAAATTGCACAGCTTATGAGCATCAGACCCAGAGAGATACTCGGGCTGCCGACAATGAAAATAGCTGTCGGTGAAAGAGCCGACCTTGCAGTGATAGACCCGGATTATGAATGGGAAGTTATCCCCGAGCAGCTTCATTCAAAGAGCAAAAACAGCGTCTTTAAAGGCGAAAGGTTAAAGGGCAAAAACCTGTATACTATCTGCAAAGGCAAGATAGTGTATGAGCCCGTCCGTGTCAGTAACGACAACGGGTAAATGGGAGACCGAGACGCATAAGGCGACAGATGTGCGCCTTTACAGCGCAGACAGCGAAAAGATCTTCCTTGAGTTCAAACCTGTCAGGGAACAGAACGGGAAAGAACTCCAGTGGGTAGACTGGAACTGCTATGACAGCGTGTTCGTTTATCAGACAGACTACAACAAGCTGCTCGTTCCTGCGCTTGAAAAGCTTTTCCCTCTGCAGGATCCCGACCCGCTCGGCTGGGGAATGCAGGACTGCTTTGATGCCACATCAATGAACTGGCTCGGCGCAGACAAATGGAACGAATATATCTCGGCGCTTGAACAGAGCCGAGAAACGCTCAACAAAGAGGAGCAGATGTTCATCGACACGCTGCTGCCGATGTTCAGAAGCTTTACCGAAAAAAGCGGCATCATCTGCGTTGAGGGAAATCTATAATGAGAAAGGATCACTATTATGGGATTTGACAGACTAATCGAAAACATCGTGCGCACACAGAATCCATCTGTTGTGGGACTTGACCCAAAGCTTGAATATGTTCCTCAGTACATCAGGGAAAAGAATTTCAAGAAGTACGGCAAGGACTTAAAAGGCGCAGCAAAGGCGATACTTGAGTTCAACAAGGAAATTATCGACGAGATACACGACATCTGCCCTGCTATCAAGCCGCAGGCTGCTTACTATGAGATGTACGGATATCAGGGCGTTAAAACGCTCTACAAGACCATTCAGTACGCTCAGAGCAAGGGTATGTTCGTTATGACCGACGGCAAGCGCAACGACATCGGTGCGACTATGGAGGCTTATGCGACTGCCCACCTCGGACTGACCGATGTTGACGGCGAAAAGATAGCCGCTTTCGGTGCAGATGCACTCACAGTAAACGGCTACCTCGGAACTGACGGCATCAGTCCTCTGCTCGATCAGTGCAGAGCGTTTGACAAGGGTATCTTCGTGCTCGTCAAGACCTCGAACAAATCATCAGGCGAATTGCAGGATCTTATGATCGGCAATAAGAGCGTCTACGCAACAATGGGCGCTATGTGCGAGAGCTGGGGACGTGACAACATCGGAAAATACGGCTATTCCGCAGTTGGCGCAGTTGTCGGCGCAACATATCCCGAGCAGCTTGAAGAGATGCGCAAGGCT
>CAMYUO010000230.1 GCA_947302065.1 uncultured Clostridia bacterium
TTTGAATAAGTGATAATTTCAAACATAATTACAACAAACTATTGCATTTTTTTGTACAATGTGTTATAATGTACGATAAGGTAAACGAATTTTTCCGCCGAAGGAGGTATTGAAAATGTCGATAGAAAGAGTCGAGCATCCTTATTGCATTATTCCTGTGGACGACCCTGTCCACCCGATCGAAGTCAACGAGAGCTATCTCGAGCTGTTCGGGTACACGATGGATGATTATAAGAGCGGAAAGATAAATTTTGAGCATCTGATCTCTCCGGAGGATAAGAAAGCTGTTGATACGCTTTGGGCGACGGAGAAAAAGAATTTTTATTACTTACGGCACAATATGATAAAAAAAGACGGTTCAAAAGTCCTTGTTGATGCGATAGCTACGTTCTTTGAGCGTGACGGCACAAAGTATGTCCGTGTGTCGCTGAGCGACTATCCAAGGCAGAAAGAGCTTGCACAGAAAGGCGACTCCTACCGCAAGGAACTTGAGGTGCTCACAAGCGACATGATGGGCGGCGTTGCCGTGCTGTATGCAGACGACCTGTCCATTTACAGATGCAACAACGAGTTCAGGCGCTTTTTCGATGTTCCCGAGGGTGAGACAGTCCCGCCTGTTGAAGCTTTTATCGATGATGCTGAGAAAAAGCGCATCATTGATACGGTCAACGATGCTGTTGAGCACAATATCCCTGCTGAGATAGAGATAAAGCTCAAAGTCGGCGGTCAGGACAGGTGCTTTCTGTTCATGGGCAGGCCGTTTGACAATGACGGCGGCAGGACGCTGCTTTATGTCATATTGTACGATATGACCCGTGAGATGAAAATGATGGAGGAGCTTGAACTTCAGGCTGCAAGATACAGATTCATCACAAAGAGCATCGACTGCATCTTTATAGACTATGATGTGCAAAGCGATACGCTGAGCTTTTCAAGCGGCATAAACCGCTACGGAGATTCAGACGTCGGTGAATATCTTGCCAAGCACAAGTCGTATGATAATATCCACCCTGATGACCTGACTATTTTCGTGACAAACTGTGGAAAGTTCATCGAGCACCCGTACAGCAGTGATTTTGAGATAAGGACACGTGCTTTTGACGACGATTATACCTGGTATAAGCTGTCGCTGACGAGCGTTGCGGGCGCTGATGGCTCGGTGACGAAAATATACGGCGTCATGAGCAACATACAAGACGTCAAAAAGCTTTCAAAGCGTCTTGAAATGGACAACGAGTATATCAATTTCCTTATCACGACAGACAGCGTGACGGGTATGCTCAATTACAAGACATTCGTTTCAAAGGCAGAGGAGCTGCTTATATTTACGGCTTTGTATATTCGGATATCAACGGCTTTTCGTATGTCAATGACAACCTCGGCTTTGAGGCGGGCAACAAGATGCTGCGCTCGTTCGGACAGATAATATCTTCCGTGCCGACGAACGTCATCGCCTGCCGCATCTATTCCGACTACTTTATAGGGCTTTACCGTGCAAGAACGGTCAGTGAGCTTGTCACCAGCCTTAACCAGCGCAATCAGGAGTTCTATGTCCAGCAGCAAAAGCTGATGCCGGGCAGCAACCTCAACATCTGTGCAGGTCTTTACATCTGGGATGAGGGCATTGAGGTTTCCCGTGCCGTGTTCAATGCAAACCTCGCACGAAAGAGCGTCAAGGGCGTTTCGCACGGCGACTGCGGATTGTATGACCCGCAGATGCATATAAAGCGTGCACGGGAGCAGAAGATAGCAAACGAGCTGAATTCCGCTATCAAGTCGGGACTCATCGAGATGTTTTTGCAGCCTAAGTTCTCAATGGAGACTATGGAGGTCATCGGTGCGGAGGCTCTTGCAAGGTGGCGCAACGTTGACGGCACATACATAATGCCGGGCGAGTTCATCGCCGTGCTTGAAAAGGTCGGCTATATCGACGAGCTTGACTTTTACATCTACGGTCAGGTGCTCGAAACGCTTGATGATTGGCAAAAGCGCGGTAAAAAGCTGCTGCCGATATCGGTGAACTTCTCACGCCAGCACGTGCGCAAGGCTGGTTATGCGGACAAGATAATCTCAATGGCTAAAGAAAAGGGGATCTCGCCTGATTATATTGAGATCGAGATCACGGAGTCCTGCTTTGGTGACGATCTTGACAAGCTGTTCGGAGATATGTCCAAGCTGCAGGAAGCAGGCTTCAGGATCGACATCGACGATTTCGGCGTAAGCTATTCAACGCTCGGCGTATTGCTCAATGCGCCTGTTGACGTGGTCAAGATCGACAAGTCGTTCATCGACGAGCTTGCCACGAACGAAAAGGAAAGAGTCTATGTCAAGAACATCTGCCAGCTTATCTCGACAATGGATAAAGACCTTGTCTTTGAGGGTGTCGAGACTAAGGAGCAGGCACAGATACTTTGCGAGATAGGCTATACCAAGGCACAGGGCTGGCTGTTTGATAAGGCTTTGCCGCTGTCGGTGTTCAACGAAAAGTATATGAAATGACAAAAAGCCGTGAGAGCTAAGCTCCCACGGCTTTGATGATATTATACCGAGCAAATCGACTGGACAAGCTTTTCGGGTACAGCGCCAAAGCCGCCGAAAGCTATATAACTGTCCGTTTTTCTGGACTTCAAGTACGCCTTTTGTTCATCGCTGACCAAGCCGTCAGCAAGGAACAAAGGTGCATTTTTTGCGGCAGCGAGAACACCGCCTGCAAGTGCATCGGGGAAGTTCAGTCCCTTTGCTATGCACACCTGTGAGCCTGTCAGCGTATCCTTGAATCTCTCGTTGACCGCAACGCAGGTCTTGTATCTGTTGGAACCGAAAAGGCGCTCTGTCTTTTTGCCGCCTGCCGCCTTGTCAGCGAGCTGCATCGACGCATCGCTGATAACGCCTGTGCCTCCGATGATATATGCTTTTTTCAGGCTCTTTGCAGCGCCCTGCAGATAGCTGCTGGTGTAGGTGTTGAGCGCACCGCTCTTTGCGCAGTAGAGTATGGGCGCATTTTTGACAGCAGCCGCAGTGCTTGCCGAAAGGGCATCTGCAAAGCTGTCATAGTAGACAATGAATGCCTCGGACGGCGCTTTGCCTGTGAGCTTTTCAAGCTCCTTTGCTATCTTTTGGGCAGTTTCAAATCTTGTTATGCCGGCAATTCGCTGTATTGCGTCTGCGGTAAAGCAGCTTTGTGTCAGCTGCATCTCGACATTCTTGCTGACTGCGCCTTCTCCGCCGAGGATAACTATCTTTTCGGCGCCGAGCCTCTTTATCTCGGAGAGCGTTTCTTCGCCTATCGAGTCCTTTGATGTGAGCAGTATCGGTGCTTTCAGAGCGTTAGCCAGCGGTACGCCTGCAAGTGCATCGGCGTAGTTAAGTCCGTAAGCCAGAACGACCGTTTTGGCTTGCTCAAAGCCTGATCTTGATATCTCGACAGCTGTTTCATATCTTGTTATACCTGCAAGTCTGCTGTACTCGGCAGTCTCTTGATATTTGATGCCCTGCTTTTTTGCGTAAGCCGCAGCGGCGCTGCTTTTGCCCTCGCAGTAAAGCACAAAGTCGCTCACGGGTATGCCTTCCGAATCCTTGTCGGCATAAGTGCCGAACGCACAGCTCTGTATCGTTTTGACCGTGTTCGGAACAAACACGCTCTTGAGATTTTTGCAGTCGGCAAAAGCCATGCTGCCGACTGTGCTGACGCCATTTGAGAGCGTGACATCATTAAGCTCGGTGCAGGAGAAAAACGCCGAGTCTCTGATGTCCTTGACATTTTCGGGTACGAGCAGTTTTGTCAGGGCAGTGTGCGCAAAAGCAAACTCACCTATAACGCTCAGGCTTGCAGGCAGCGTTATGCTTTTCAGGCTCGTGCAGCCGTAAAATGCACCGCAGCCTATCTCCGTGACCGTTTGCGGTATCTCAAGTCCTGTCGTTTTGCCGCCGGGGCAGCTGACAAGAACGCTCTTGTCTTTGTTGAAGAGTATTCCGTCAAATGCGCTGTAATTCTTGTTTGCACTGTTGACATAAATGCTTTTGAGCTTTGCGCAGTCAACGAATGCCAGGTCGCCGATGTTGCTGACGGTGCTCGGGATAGTCAGCGCTGTGAGCTTAGCGCATCCGTTGAACGCAGCAGGTCCTATCTCGAC
>CAMYUO010000231.1 GCA_947302065.1 uncultured Clostridia bacterium
GGATCATTACCTTGAGCTGCTGCTTTCTTGCTCTTTCAAGCTCGAGTCTGCGCAGCTTTTCAGCCTCGGTCTCTCTCTTGTGAGAGAACTGCTGCTTTTTATGCTGCTGTGATTTCTGAACGAGCTTCTGTTTTTTAGCCTGATTGTCCTTGCTTCTGTTGTGCTTGGTATTGGCAAGGTTATCATACTTTTCGTTATACTTATCAAGCTCTACATAGCTTCCTCTTGTGTCGATAGTGGTGGTCTTGGTGTAGCCGCCCTCGTCATCGGAAGAAAGCGTATAGCCCTTATCGTCCTTTGAGCCTGTGAATCCGCCGAGCTGTGTTCTCACGCCGAAATCCTTCTTCTTTGCAGGCTCGTGCTTTTTATCGTTTTTCTTGGACTTTTTCTCCTGCTTGGGAGTCTCCTGCTTCTTTTCCTCGGCAGGTGCAGCGGCAGCAGCAGGCTGTCCAGGCTCCGGCTTTTTCTCCTCAGCAGCAGGTGCAGCCTCAGGCTCTGCCTTGACCCCGGGTTTTTCCTCTGTCTTTTCGGCAGGTTTCTTTTCAGCCTTTGCAGGCTTTTTAGCCTCGGGCTTTTCCTCGCCCTCGGGTCTTACATTGTTTGCAAAATAGGCGTTGAAATTCTCCACCTGATTGTTCTGGGTGAAGTATTCAAGCACATAAGATACTTCCTCGGGCACAAGTGATGCCTGAGTTTTTCTTGTTTCTCCGTCATATGATTCAAGGCACTTAACTATATCGGTATTTGAAACGTTAAGATCCTTTGCAAGCTCACCAAGCTTGGTCTTGTTCGTTTTCTTTTCCATAGGCGATTATATCCTCCTTGTTTATCGCACTTTTGCGCCGTGCAGGCTGTTTAGATATCAAATTCGTCGGGATCTGTCTCGATCTGTTCAAGTCCCTTTGCGCAGGACTTTGCAAAACCTCCGTCGGTCATTGCGATCACGCCTGCTTTTTTGCCCAGACCGTACCACATATCGTCCATGGTCATATCCAGTCTGTAAAGCTTCACGCTGAATTTAGCGCAGGTGAATCTCACCTCTTTGAAAGACTTGTCGGAGATATCCGTTGTGATGAACACCGCACACGCTTTTCCCTCGGCGCAGTTCTTTTTCACCATATCCATTCCGACTGCGAGCTTTCCCGCTTTTCTGCACATCGTGATGATCCCTGTTTTATTACTGTTCATTTGCAAGCTCAGCCTCCAGCTGACTTATTATCTCGTCGCTTACCCGAAATTTCTTGGACTTTCCTGCTTTTTTCAGGCAATCGGTACTCTTACAGATATATGCGCCTCGTCCCGCTTTCTTTCCCGTCGGGTCAACGCTGACGTTTCCCTCGGGGTCGGTAACTATGCGGATAAGCTCTTTCTTGGGCTTCATCTCACCGCATCCGACGCACATCCTCATCGGTATCTTTTTTGTTTTCATGTGTTATTCCTCGTCCTGTACAGGCACCTCGGGCAGAATGTCGATCTTGTAGCCTGTGAGTCCTGCGGCAAGCTTTGCGTTCTGTCCCTTGTTTCCGATAGCCAGTGAAAGCTGATTGTTCGGAACGATGACCTGACATCTCTTCTGGATCTTTTCGCCCTCTACGAGATCTTCGAGCAGGTCAACTCTGATGACCTCGGCAGGTGCGAGCGACTTTGCGATAAACTCGGCAGGGTCTTCGCTGTAAGTGATAACGTCGATCTTCTCGCCGTTGAGCTCGTTTACGACTGCGGTTATTCTCGATTTCTTCGGTCCTATGCAGGCACCGACTGCGTCAACGTTGGGGTCCTTGGAGATAACAGCGATCTTGCTTCTTGCGCCTGCGACTCTCGAGATAGCCTTGATCTCAACTGTTCCGTCTGCGATCTCGGGAACCTCGATCTCAAACAGTCTCTTTACGAACTCTCTCTGCGTTCTTGAGATCCTGATAACAGGCTGTCTCTTCTCGGAGTTTGCGATGCCTGCGACATATACCTTTATCATATCGCCTGCTTTGAGCACTTCACCCGGTATCTGCTCTTTTCTGATGAAATAGACCTCGTTCTTGTCGATAGTAACGATAGCATTGAGCGTGCCCGGCTCGACTTTCTGAACGACTGCCGAAACGACCTCACGTTCCTTATCCTGATACTGCTCGATAAGTCTTGCCTTTTCGTAATCCTTGATGTCGTGCTTGATCGACTGCTTTGCGTTCTGTGCAGCGACTCTGCCGAATCTTGCAGGATCAAGCGGAATATCTACCCAATCGCCTACATTTACGTTCGGATCGTATTCTTTTGCCTCGCCGATCCAGATCTCGTTATCGGGGTCATCGACGTACATAACGTCCATAACTTCCTTTTGCAGTTTCATCTCGAACTTGTTGTTATCGGGGTCGATATCAACAGTGATATGTTCGCTCATAGGGTAATCTCTCTTGATAGCTTTCATGATGCCCTGCTTGATCTTGTCGATAAGTATCTCCTTATCAATATGGTTTTCCTGTTCCAATGCACTGAGTGCGGCAAATATCTCTTTGTTCATTTTTCCTACCGGTCCTTTCTGAATATGGTCTGCCTTGCGGCTGTTTTACTATTATTAAAGGAGCAAGCTCCGAAATTAAAATGATTGTACTATATTGAACTGAATGCGGTGCCGATTTGTCTGACGGCTGATTGAGAGTATCCTCGGGGAGAGACAGAGTAACCGTTACCTCGGTTACTCTCGAAAATGCGAAGCATTTTTTAGCTTCTTTCAAAAGGGTTTTCCCCAATTATTCATCAAACAAGTCTGCGTCGTCGTTGAGTTTTATATAGGCGCAGTCGCTTATTTTGAACTTTACGTTTTCGACGCCGTCGCCGTTCTCGTCGAGAGTCTGGCAGAGGATATGCTCTTTATCGTAGCCGACCAGTCCGACAACAAATTCTCTTTCGCCATTCTCGTCGGGTCTGATGAGCCTTACCCTTATCACGTCGCCTATGCACACCTCAAAGTGTTCGGGCAGTCTCAGCTCTCTGCCGAGTCCCGGACTCCCGCATTCGAGCACATAGCTCTGCGATATCGGGTCTGCCTCGTCGAGCGCCTTGTTCATCGGCCGTGTGAACGCTTCGCAGTCGTTCATATCCACGCCGCCGTCCTTGTCGATTAGCACCCGCAGGTACCACATTGCGCCCTCTTTTTCAAAGCGCACGTCCCACAGGAAAAGCCCCAGCTCGTCAGCTATCGGCTGCGCAAGCTCACGCACCTTTTGCACGGTGCTTTTCTTACTTTCCATAAACTTGCCTCCATACAAAATCAAAAGACCGGAAGTCAAGTTCCAGTCTTTCATTAAAAGCCTATTGTAGTTAGTATACCACATTCTCTGCGGCATTGCAAGGCTAAAAGCAGACTTTTGCGAGGATTTATTGAACTTTCACAGCAAAATTTTGTAAACATTCTGTTAACTGTCCTGTTTTTCCTCGGTTTCTTCTTTTTTCTTAGCCTTTTTTCCGAACAGCTTTCGCTTTTTCGGTTCTTCGTCATTCTCGTTTTCCTGCTTTGGCAGAGGCTTTTCAAGCTCCTCCTGCTCCTTCGCAGCCATTTCCTCGAACATCTTGCGGTTCTTTCGTGTGCCCTCGACAAAATCTATCGGCACGGTGAACAGGATACCCGTATTCGGGGACGACAGGTCGCCGACGGTATTATAGATGACCTTTCGTGCTATCTCGAGCTGGTCGTTCCTGATGACCGACAGTATCGTGCGGTTATCGTCCTCGGAACCGCTGAGGATAGCTCTGATAGACGAGCTGATAAAGCTGCTGTCAAGGCGGGAGAGCGTGGTCGCAAGACCCGACGATTCGATTATCGTCGCACCGCCCAGACCTGCTGCTGACAGACCTTCGAGCAGGCTGTCGAGCACGTCCGTTTTATTGAGGATAAGTACCATTAATTTCATTTGTCAGCCTCCCCTGCTGCATCAGTTCGCTGCGGCAGTCGTTGTTGTCGTTTCAGCCTCAGCCGACTTGGTGGTCGTTGTTGCCTGACTGTCAGGCTCGGGTGCAGGCGGCTCTGTCGGCACGGTGCCTGCTGTGGTTATCGAACCACTCTTAACGCCGAACACGCTCTTGACCTGGTCGATGTAGTCATCGCCGTTGGTGAACGCTGTATAATCG
>CAMYUO010000232.1 GCA_947302065.1 uncultured Clostridia bacterium
AAAAGAGGCAGAATCATGCACTCTGCTGCTGTATCACCACAGCGAAAAAGAGCCGTTTGCTGAGATAGAATTTCCTGAGGAGTTCCGCATAGGCAACGTTTACACGATGCTGGTATTCGGCATAAACATTGAAACGACCGAATACGGCTACCGTTTCGGCGGCAAATATGTGCCCGAAAGAGGACTTCTGTTTGACAGTTCAAAGCCGCTGCTCGACCCGTATGCAAAGTCTGTATCGGGCAGGAGCGTATGGGGAAAGCCTATCGACCCGAGCGACCCTTTCCAGCACAGAGGTCAGATAATAAGAGAGGACTATGAATGGAACGGTCAGACCCCGCTTGAGATACCGCAAAACGAGCTTATCATTTATGAGATGCACGTTCGCGGCTTTACAAAAGACGAATCGAGCGGCGTCAGGCACAAGGGCACTTTTGCGGGACTGCGCCAGAAGATACCGTATTTAAAAGAGCTGGGTGTCAACTGCATCGAGCTGATGCCGATATTTGAATTTGATGAGTTTGAATATGACCGTGAGTATGAGGGAAAGAAACTGCTCAACTACTGGGGATATTCAACAGTGAATTTCTTTGCGCCAAAGGCAGGCTATGCGGCATCTGCGCCGCTGGGACTTGAAGCTGACGAGCTAAAGAGCATGATAAGAGAGCTGCACAGCAACGGCATTGAGGTCATTCTTGACGTTGTGTTCAACCACACAGCCGAGGGCGGTGAGGGCGGTCCATATATCTCATACAGAGGTATCGACAACCGCACTTATTATCTCCTCACGAAGGATAATCACTATTACAACTTCAGCGGATGCGGCAACACGATGAACTGCAACAACGCTGTCGTGCGCAGCTGCATACTTGACTGTCTGCGCTACTGGGCATCGTCATATCACATTGATGGTTTCAGATTCGACCTTGCATCGATACTGACGAGAGATGAAAACGGTGCGCCTATGCCGTTCCCGCCGCTTATCGAGTCTCTTGCGAGAGATGCGGTGCTTGGCAGCTGCAAGCTGATAGCTGAGGCGTGGGACTCAGGCGGACTTTATCAGGTCGGCTCTTTCCCGTCGTGGCAGAGGTGGTCTGAATGGAACGGGCGTTATCGTGACTGCCTGAGAAAATTCATCAAGGGCGGAGCTGAACAGGCACCCGAACTCTACGAGCGCATATCAGGCTCGCAGGACTTATATTCGCAAAGAGGAACGACTGCGTCGATAAACTATATTACCTGTCATGACGGTTTCACGCTGTATGACCTGTTTTCCTACAACGAAAAGCACAACCTTGAAAACGGCGAGGACAACCGTGACGGCTGCAGCTGCAATGACAGCTGGAACTGCGGTGCAGAGGGCGAAACGGACGATGCAGAGATAAATGCTCTGCGAATGAGGCAGATGAAAAATGCACTTACTATCGTGATGACCAGCCGCGGAACACCGATGCTGCTTTCGGGCGATGAGTTTGCGAACACACAGTTCGGCAATAACAACGCATACTGTCAGGACAACAAGACTTCCTGGCTCGACTGGGAAATGCTCAACAAGAACCGCAAGCTTTTTGAGTACGTCAAGGCGCTTATCGCACTGCGCAAAAAAAATCCTGTGCTGCGGAGCGTTTCGTTCGACAACGGTCACAACGCAACAGGTTATCCCGAGCTTTCGTTCCACTCGGCGCAGCCGTGGCAGCTGGATATGCACTCCACTGCACTGACGTTTGGATATATGTTTGCGCAGGACGGCAAAAAGTACCGTCTGAGAAAGGACAGCTTTATTTACGTCGCTGTCAATGCACACTGGGAAGCACACGATATGATGCTGCCGATAATCCCCGAGGGAATGCAGTGGTACAGAGAGTTCGACTCGTTCACAGGCAAATACAACGAGCACAAAAAGCTCGGCGGCAGAGGTCCTGTCCGCCTTGAAAGCAGGTCAACTGCGATATTCATAGCAAAATAAGCAAAGAGCAGTATCCCGGATTTGCGGATACTGCTCTGTTTGTTTATTATTCAGCCAACGCTGCGGTTGACGATATCGACATATACTTCGTCGGGTATCATAGGCGACTGTATCTCTGCGTGCAGCTGCTCGCTGATAACGCCTGACTCGGCGTACTGCGTGCCTGCCTGCTTGATAAGCGCCAGTCTCGGAACTGTGACCTCTGCTGCCTCGGGAGAATTGAACATCGGGTTCTCGGGGACACATATCGTCGTTGTATTGTTCGGGAACATCTGTCTGAATTGCATCTGTGCAGGCTCAAAATTGTTTCGGCTGTTAGGGAAACCGCAGCCGCAGATCATCAGGTATTTAAGATGTGTATAGTCTGCCTGACGGGTATGACGGTATCTGTCGCCCTGCTTTTCCATTGCCATGCTTGACAGCGGCAGAGTGCGGTCCATAAAGGCTTTGAGCGGTGCAGGCATGCCGTAGCAATACAGTGGGAAGCTGAACACGAGAAGGTCGCTTTCGAGCACTTCGCAGAGCAGTTCTCTCATATCGTCGTCCTGAACGCACTTTCCTGCGTTATGCATACATGTGAAACAGCCTTTGCAGTATCCGATATGCTTGTCAATGATATTGATAATCTTTATCTGCTGCTCGCCTGCCTGCTGCATACCGTCTAAGAATGCACGGGTGATGTGCATGGTGTCACTGGCGTCTCTTTTCGGGCTGCCGTTAAGTACAAGAATTTTCATTTTTTACATCCCCTTTTCTTTTGTTCTGTCTTAATTATACCACGCAATTATTAAATGTTCCTTAAATGCACAGCTGCGTTTATTTGCTCGGTTTTCTGCGGATATCCTGATAGAGCAGACCGCACTTTGTACAGTACCACACAAGTCTGCCTGTGCGGTATCTGGGCATATTGACCTGCAGGTTCCACTCGGGATACTGCTTGAACATCATAACGGTGCTGTCGTTCTGATATGCGACGAACGAGATGTAATGCTCCTTTGTCATTTCGTGCTCGGAGCTGACAAACAGCTCGTTGTCTATCTCCTCTACTGTGAGCATCTCGCTTTCCTGCGCTTTGACCGCATCGAGCGGTGTGAGCCTGCTGCCGCAGCAGCTTACGTTTGCATCAGAGGTCGATGTGATGACGTTGCCGCAATGGGTGCAGACATAAAACTTTAGTTTTTTCATATTGCCTTTCTCACTTTCATTTTTATCTATCGTGCCCGACAGCAGCGTGCCGACATCTGTGCCGAGCACCTCGGCAAGTTCCTGATAGAGCCGCGTCGCGCTGAAATAGGCGTGGGTAAGTCCTTTATTTGTGCGCAGCTGTCTTATCAGCTCACCTGTTCTTATCTGATCCATAACGTTGCCTCCTTGTGCGTTTCTGCTATCATCATTATAACAGACTTGCAATTCGTCGTCAATCCACGCTGCGTAGAGCTAAAAAAGAGTCCCCGCCCTGTGCGGAGACTCTTTGGAATGTTTTAACCGTTTATCTCTTTGAGGATAGTATTTACGTGGCTGTCCGGAACTGCACCTTCTCCGCCCAGAGCATAGACAGTTTTGCCTCTTTGGTCAATGAGAAATTCTTTATGAGCATCGGAGAGCTTAAGCGTTTTAGCTTTACCGTTGACAAGCATCAAAGGCGAATCTTTAATTCCTGCAAGTACGCCGCCGACAAGCGCATCGGGGAAATCACAGCCTGTTGCAAGATAAATATTTTTTATATTTCTGCCTTCATAGGTTTCCGGAGAATAGAACTTATTGAGGACAGCTGCATTGGTCTCATATCTGTCCTTGCCTGCGATCCTTGTTACGTTTGCATCATAGGAGACGTATATGGTTTTTCTTTTGCCCATAGATTCAATGTCTACGGCAGCACTCTGCGAAATAACACCTGTGCCGCCGATGATATAAGAGTCTTCAAAGCTTCTATTGTTCCATATAAACTCTGCAAGAGTCTCATCCATACCATTGGGTTTAACGTAGATTATCGGGCAAAGCTTCTGACAGGCTATCGCACTGACGGAAAGTGCATCGGGGAAGCTTGTGCCCGACACATAGAAAGCATTTCTGCAAAAATCATTGTAATCCCGGATCTTTTCTGCGATCTTCACAGATGTCTGATATCTGTTTGCACCTGCTATTCTCTCAAT
>CAMYUO010000233.1 GCA_947302065.1 uncultured Clostridia bacterium
GTTTACTTGATACTGATGGCGATATCAGTGTTTTTCTATATTATGTATATCGGCAATTTTTCATTCTATCTTATGGTGTTTATGTTCACGATGCCGGTACTGATGTTCCTGCTTGACCTATATCTGTCACGCAAAGTCAAGGTATTCTTTACACAGCAGGTACAGCGCACAACGAGCAAATCGCCGCTGCGGCTCGAGGTCGTGGTGAGCAACCCGACGATATTCCCTATCGCCAACCTCGAGATATTGCTTGAATACAACAGTGCCGTTGACAAAGGGAAGAATACCGCAAAGATAAACACGCCGGTCATGCCAAAGGAAAGCCACAGCATGCAGCTGAATGTTGCATCGCTGCATCTCGGAGCGATAGATTTCAAGATAAAGAAATGCAGGGTCTTCGATTTTCTCAGACTGTTCAAATTCAAGCTCAGAGGCAACCAATACAAGCAGTGTATGAAGGATACCACGATATTCGTATTCCCGCAGTACAGCAGACTGGAAAATGCTGTATCCGATTATAGTGCGTTCGGCATGGAATCTGATGAATACTCACAGGACAAAAAAGGTGACGATCCGTCGCAGATATTCGATATCCACGAATATATCGAGGGCGACAAGCCTAACCGTATCCACTGGAAGCTTTCGGCAAAGCAGGATCAGGTAATGGTCAAAGACTATTCCCTGCCGATGACCTTTGCTATCACTATATTTATAAACCTCAATACCGACAGCGCAAGAAATTACGATGCGATCATCGAAAGCGCTCTGTCGATATCTATGCTGCTGACAGAAAGGATGGCAGCGCATAGCATCTGCTGGTATGACAATGAAGCAAAGGATCTCAGATCGTTTAATATACGCTCAGAACAGGATCACATCGACTGTACGGACATGCTGATCCGCACAAAGACATATAATGATGCTGAAAACAGGATATATCCTTTTGCTTACGATGACGAGCAGCTGTCCAGCGCAAACATCATCACTGTTTCACAGCCGCTTGAACAGGCAGACATCGAGCAGATAACCGAATCCGGCTGCTCGGGAAAGTATATGTTCGTTTTTGCAGTTAAGGATCCTGCGCAGGCATTGCCTGCCGAGACAGTCGAAAACGTCACAACGATCTATGTTCAGAAAGATCACATCACAGAGGCATTTTCAGATATAGTATTCTAAATATAAAGCAATAATCGGAGACAGATTTAAATGAAAAAGAAAAGAAAAGCGCTGATAGACAACGGTTTTATCAGCAGCAACGGGGTTTGCTTCGGCAATGATATATATCTGAGATACACTAAGCCGCACGAAGCCGCTTATTTCGGCATTGCAAGGGCATTGTTCGCTCTTATTATGAGCTATGCAACGATGACGATGTTTGCAAATTTCATTCTGCAAAGACCGAATTACGGTGCTCTCCTGCTTTGCTGCGCTCTTCCCATAGGGCTTATGTGTGTCATCAAGACAAAAAACACTAGTATACGAGTGATAGGCATAGTCTTCCTCGTATTATACTTTCTGTACTTTTTGTACAACTATGAACAGGTCTCGCTTGGCTTTTACAGCACGATAGCTCTTTATCTTGAACATGCCAAGCAGCCGAGCAGCATGCTCGGAACGAGCCTCAGCGGCATCAATCCCTATTATTATCCCGAACTTGCAGCGTTTTTCCTGCAGTTCCTTTCTTCAGTGATAAGCGTTGTAATAACTATCGCATGTATGTTCAGGATAGATTTCCCGCTTCTGTTCATCACAACGTTCCCGCTTTTTGAGCTGGGAATGTATCACGGCTGGGAAGCTCCATTGCCTGCGCTCGTAGTTATCATTGCAGGCTGGATAATCGTTATCGCACTTCACACGATCAACCAGCGCACGAATAAAGCAGGCAGGCGAAATACTTTTGCGGTGCACGAAAAAAAGCACACCTATTATCTGACCTCGGAACAGGAAAAATCAAAGGTATTCTTTGTGCTGATGAGGTTTATGGTGATACTATGCACCGGAGTGTTCATTCTGATAATCATTCTTTCAAACCTATTCGGACACGAACGTTCAGACACTGTCAACAGATACAGAAAGAACATCAACCACTTTATAAACAACTTCAGCCTTGAAGACCTCGGCGGTCTTTTCGCTGATTACGACGGCGGACTTGACTTTTTCGGAACAAAGGCGGTCGGCGGAACGAACGGCGGTAAACTCGGTGACATCGACGGCATCAATTTCAACGGAACGACAGCGCTCGTCGTTGATACAAAGCCATTCAACGAGACACTGTACCTCAGAGGCTATGTTGCAGGCAAGTACGAAGATAATCAGTGGGATCCTATTGACTATGATGACGACGAAGACTTTGCAAAGCAGCTTGATGAGGTCAATGTAAGCCCGCAGGATCTTGACTATTTCAAGCTAACCGATCTGACCAATTACCTTTCGGTGAACGGAGCAGACGGATTTACCGAAGAGACAGAGATAGGCGTGACAGTCAAGAGTGCGAGCAAAAAGTTCGTTTATGCGCCGTATGCATCTATATTCTCGGAGAGCAAGCAGAAAAGCGACTATAAGATGCGTCCGTACTACGATTCATACGTTAAGCTCGGTTCAAGCGAGTACACTATCAAATACCGTGAGCCAACGGCAAGCTACTTTGACCAGCTGGTGAACAGCCTTGCTGACAAGCAGACATATTTTGATATCAATTCTACAGTTCCGGAAACAGCTGTTCGCAGCTATGAGCAGTTCGTCAAGAAAAACTACAGTCAGGTTACTGATTCACCCGGACTGACTGCCGCATACCAGCAGATAGATGCAGAGCTGCACGGCGACAGGACATATTCCAAAGTCGTTAAGGCAATAGACAACTATTTTACCAAAAACGGCTTCACATACAATCTCGCACCCGGCAAGACACCGAGTGACAGGGATTTCATCGACTACTTCCTTTCGGAGCAGAAACAGGGATACTGCTCTTACTATGCATCAGCCGGCGTTATGCTGCTGCGTAAGTTCGGTTTCCAGGCAAGATTCGTTGAAGGCTATGTTGTTCTCCCGTCGCTGTGCGACAAGAACGCTGAGACTTGCAGTATCGAAGTTACAGATAAGTGTGCTCATGCCTGGACAGAGGTCTACATTGAAGGTTTAGGCTGGCAGAAACTCGACTTTACTCCGGGATACGCTAACGATAACCCGAACATGAACGAAAAGGAAAAGAATCCTTACGCAAACGACCCTGACAGCAGCAGCGTACCCGATTCGTCGTCGCAGCCTGACAGTTCAAGTGAACCTGACAGCTCGAGCGATACAAGCAGCACACCTGATTCATCCAGCTCATCACAGAGCAGTCCTGACACATCGTCAACACCTGACACGCAGTCGTCAAGTCCCGATAACAGCGGCGGAACATCGCCCGGAAACAGCACTTCAACGCCTGACAGCAACGGCAGCGCTGTGGTAGTACCCGGTGACAGCAGCGGTGATTCATCTGTAAGACCTTACCCTGAGCAGAACGGTGACAACACGTTCTCAGCCGGAAAGATGATACCTGCGATAATCATTATTGCACTGGCATTCTTCGGTGTTATCATGCTCAGACGTATACTGACGCTCAAAACAATGGAGCGAAACTGCTTCGACGGCTCAGCTATCGACAGAACAAAGTATATGCTCAAATACGCTATCAAGTATCTGAAACTGCTTGACCTTGATATCAGTGACAATATCACGGATATGCAGCTGTGCGACGAACTGCACGATGCACTTGCAGAAAAGGATATCCACATCGGCAAGGAGCTCAGATTCCTGTTCAATGTTACGCTGGACGCTTATATGGGCAATCACGAGCCTGACGAGGAAGAACTCAAGAAGGCTTACGAATACCTCAACTACATTGCTCACATAATCGTAAAACCGCAGCTCAGCATCATCAAGCGTTTCACAACGATGTTCGTAAACGCAATGTACTAAAAACAAATAAGCAGCTTATCAGTCTTATGACCGGTAAGCTGCTTTCTTATGGGTTTATGTATCAATATGGCTCAACTACGACTGCTCTGCCCTGTTCAAGTGACTGCCTGACATCAATGAAGCGCTGGTTAGAGCTGCCCA
>CAMYUO010000234.1 GCA_947302065.1 uncultured Clostridia bacterium
TTTGGGTAACTCATTTAATTATTACAAAGCCGGCACTCAGGATTTTTCCGAAAATTTTCGCCGTGCAGCACAAAAGCAGGCGCTTTTATTCAAAAACGCCTGCTTTATCACTCAATTTATGATTTTTTTCGTCAAATTGCACAAAGCAAATATCACTTGCAATAATGCTCGATATATCGGTCGATGCACTTCTCAACTATGTCCACAGCCTCTGCTTTGTTCTGAACATCGTCGATGACAGTATCCTTGTGCTCGAGGTTCTTATAAACGGTGAAAAAGTGCTTCATCTCCTCAAAAATATGCTGCGGCAGCTCGGAGATGTCTGTGATGTGGTTGTATGTCGGGTCGCTGACAGGCACACAGATTATTTTCTCATCGTTTGCGCCGTTGTCGAGCATCTTTATCACGCCTATCGGGTAGCACTCTACCAGCGACATAGACACCAGCTTTTCAGAGCGGATGACCAGCACGTCGAGCGGGTCGCCGTCCTCAGCATAAGTCCTCGGGATAAACCCGTAGTTTGCAGGATAGTGGGTCGATGTGTAAAGTATCCTGTCCATTCTCAGCAGTCCCGTCGCCTTGTCCAGCTCATACTTTACCTTCGAGCCTTTCGGGATCTCTATAACTGCGGTAAACTTGTCCTTTGTGATCGCCTTTGGCGAAATATCGTGCCAGATGTTCATTTTTCTTCCTCCTTGACCTTGTACATTCCTGCAT
The DNA here is from genome assembly GCA_947302065.1 of uncultured Clostridia bacterium. Taxonomy (GTDB): domain Bacteria; phylum Bacillota; class Clostridia; order Oscillospirales; family Ruminococcaceae; genus Hominimerdicola. The sequence continues at coordinate 718 of CAMYUO010000234.1, forward strand.
CGCTGAGTGCATCGGGTATGTCAAAAACAGTTTCTCCGTCAAGCTCGACCGCCGACAGACATCCGACATTGTCATCACTGAGCTGATCCCACAGCGTTGCATATCCGTTCTTGTTCGCTGCGCCCAGCGCTTCAAGGCTTTTTGCGAACTCTTCGGGAGACTTCACATAAGCCGTGAACTCCTGATAGTCCTCAAAGTATATCTCCTCGTCGGTCGCATTCGACCCGAAACCGAACCGTGAAATTCCGTCATTCGCCAGAAGCTCGCCGTACCTGTCGATTATCGCATAAGCGACCTTTTTGGTGCAGTTGTCGAGATAATATGTCTCAAATCCCTCACCGTCGGGCTCGGGCAGTTCGAGAAAGAAAAACACTGGCTCTGCCGCCGCCTTGATGAATGCTTTTGCAGCAGGCAGCAGTTTTTCGGCGCTGAGCACGCCGCTTATATTCTCACCGCTGACGCTGAAAGCTGATACGACCTTGCCCGTCGAGCGCAGGCTTACGCCCTGACACAAAACAAAATCCTTGTTATCCATAGATTTCCCCTATCCTGAACTTATTGCCATATAGTTATGTTATCTGTCGGTAATTAGATTATAATGTTTTTCTCCGACTTTGTCAACAAAAAAATCAAGGCACTCCGTTTAAGAAGTGCCTTGACATTTGTTTTGCTAAGTCATGACTATCTCACTTGCGTGCATTAGTCATTCTTCTTTTTGAGCACTGCCAGTGCTGCAACTGCTGCGAGCAGAGCTGCAACTGTTACAGTAGAACCTGCGTGACCTGTCTGCGGCGGATTGCCGTTAGGTCCTGTGCCCGTTGTGCCGTTTGTGTTCGACGAGCCGCTTGACTGATCGCCGGAAGTGGTCTGTCCGGATGTCTTCTTTGTAGTGCCGTTCGTGTCCTTGGTGCCCGATGTTCCGTTTGTTGAACCCTTTGAGGATGTCGGCTTAACGGAGGACGAAGAAGGTGTTGAACCGCCCTGTTTTGAAGAGTTTGAAGAAGCAGGTGTAGAAACGCTGCCCGACTGCTGCGACTGCTGAGACTGGTTAGATGAAACCTGTCCGCTGTACTGCGACTGGCTCGAAGATGCAGGTGTTGAAACGCTGCCAGACTGCTGTGAGGACTGATTTGAAGAAACCTGTCCGCTTCCGCCGCCTGAAGACGAATCACTCTGCTGAGTCTTCTTAACGTCACAAACTGTGATCTCGGTATTGTTCTTGATAACAACGTAGCCTGTCTCTGCCTTATCGTCAAAGTCATTCTTCACTGTCTTGGATGTAACCTTGCCGCCCTGAACGGTGAATGCTGTCTTTGTGGTGAGCACGCTGTACTTGACACCGTCGCTGTCAACTACTTCGTCGCCTGTCTCTTCGAGAACATAATCGCCGTCATCAAGCTCGAACTCGTATGTCTGACCGATAACAGATTCCCAATGAGTTACTTCCTTGCTGTCCTTGTCATAAATGGTAAGAACTGCGCCTGCAAGCTCCTTATCGCCTGTGATGTCGGTCTTGTTGAGTTTGATCTTTGTCTTTTCGAGAACATCGCTTACTGTGATGGTCTTTGAACCCTCTGGGAGAACATAGTAGCCCTTTGTAGCATCAGGGTTGAATGCCTTCTTGGCTGCCGAAGCAGTTACCTTGCCGTTTTTAACAGTAAAGTCAAGTGTGGTATCCATTACCTTATACTTGTTGTCGAATCTGTCAACTACCTCTGTACCCGTTTCAACGAGCGTATAGTCGCCGTCTTCAAGTTCAAAGGTCTTTGTCTCGCCGATAACAGATGTCCAGCTGTAAAGCTCGTCGTTGCCCTTCTTGATAGTGAGCGTTGCGCCTGCCAGCTCTTCATCGCCTGCGATGTTCTTCTTGTTGAGTGTAACAGGTGTTGTGTTAGCTGCGTCGCTGACTACGAAAGTATTGCCGTCGATGATAACGCCGCCGTCTTTTCCGAGGTCATCTCTGCTGCTTACTGCGCCTGTCTGCTTTGTTACCTTACCATTTGTAACGGTAAATGTAACTGTGCTTTCGGTAACCTTGTATGTCTTGCCGTTCTTATCGGTGATGTCAAGAGTATTTCCGTCCTTGACAGTTGCCTTTTCGGTCAGAACATACTCGCCGTCCTCAAGCGTGAATGTCTTTGTCTCTCCGTTCTTGGATACCCACTCGTGGATAACCGTGCCGTTCTGGCTGATCTGGAGAGTTGCATCGTTAAGCTCAAGCTTGCCTGTGATGTCGGTCTTGTTGAGAGTTACCTCTGTTGTGTTAGCCGCATCACATACAGTGAACTCTGTGCCGTTGTGAACAACGCCGCCCTTGGTCTTGTCAAGAGCATCTGTGCTGGTGACTGTGCCTGTTGATGTTACGCTGTCGCCTGCAACTGTGAATTCAACTGTGCTTGTAAGTACCTTATAGGTCTTGCCGTTAGTATCAACTACTGTAACTTCCTTGCCCTGAGCGTCCTTTGCAGGAGTCTCTTCGAGCACATACTTGCCGTCAGGCAGGTCAAACTCAGCCTTTGCATTTGCTGCTGAAGTCCATTCTGCGACCTTAGCGCCCTTATGACCCTGTGCATCAGCGTCATATTTATAAACTGTCAGCTGTGCGCCGATAAGCTCGTTCTGACCGTTGATGTCGGTCTTGTTGAATGTTACCTTAGTTGTTCTCATAGCGTCGCAGACTGTCAGATAAGAATCGCCGTCCTTGTACTTAACTACGAAATACTCATCTGTTGCCTGTGCATCGAAGTCGCTCTTTGCTTCGGTCGTCTTGACCTGGCCGCCTTCGATCCTGAATGCTATGTCGCTGCTGTAAACGTTATACTTAACGTTGTTTGCATCGACGATCTCTGTGCCTGTCTCTCTGAGGACATAGTTTCCGTCTTCGAGGCAGATGTTGAGTGTTGCACCGACCTGTGAATCCCAAGGATTGTTTGCATCAGCGACCGGTGTGAGAGTGCCTTCAGCGCTGACACTATAAATAGTAAGTGTTGCGCCTATAAGCTCCTGTTTGCCTGTGATATCAGTCTTGTTGATGTGAACATAATGCTTTGTTACCATTACGTCGCAGACTGTTATCTCATCGCCCTTGAGAACATAGTAGCCTGTGTCGGACTGAGTGAGGAAGTCGTTCTCTGCCTTGGTCACTGCCGTAACAGTGCCCTTAGAAACAGTGAACTCAAATCTTGATGTGAGCACCTTATAGGTGTTGTTCTCATCATCTGTTACCTTGTCGCCTGTTTCCTCAAGAACATACTTGCCGTCAGCAAGTGAAACTTCAAACTTGCTGTTAACGTTTGACTGCCAGCTGTTGCCTACCTTTGCGCCCTTATGACCCTGTGCGTCCTCTTTGAACTCATAGATAGTCAGGT
>CAMYUO010000235.1 GCA_947302065.1 uncultured Clostridia bacterium
AGGAAGATAGAGTAATCTATCGTTACGCCCAGCTGCAGCACTGCGGTGAGCGCCTGTGTGAGAAATGATATCTCACCGAAGAAGTAGTTCGAGCCGAGGTTGTAAAGAATCGCCATGCCCACGCTCGTCATAAAGAATACGGGGATAAGGAACGAATCCATCGTCAGCGCAAGCACAAGGCTCGTAAGGCATACTGCAAGGATAACGTATCCTGTTGTTTCGTCAAGTGTAAGATCCTTGATGTCGTTTATCGCAGCAGTCATGCCCGCAACAAAGCACTGCTTTCCTGCGATCGACTTTACCTCTTCAAGAGCCTGCATGCTCTCGTCTGATGCAGATGTGTCATCGAAGAACACCGCCATGAGCGTTGCATCGTCTGAGTTGAAAAAGTCATACAGCTTTTTCGGGATAACTTCCTTTGGCAGATTTATGTCTGCAAGAGAATCGTACCAGATAACATCGCAGACATGATCGACCTCGCCGAGTTTCTTTTCCAGCTTTTTAACGTCCTTGTCCTGCATTCCGTCGACCATGACGAATGCAAAACCGCCTTTGCCGAATTCGTCGAGCATTATGTCCTGACCTTTCATCGTGTCAAGATCTTTGGGCAGATAGGAGAGGATATCGTAGTTTATCCTCGTGCCGAGCATACCCAGAAGTGCCGGTACAAGAAGTGCGATACTTAATATTAGTATCGGCACCCTGCCTTTGACGATCGCCTTTCCGAATTTGTACATTAGTGCATTACCCCTTTCAATGACCGATATTATTGATTTTAGTTAATCAATGACCGGTGGTCATTTTTTCTGTTGTGAATATTGTATCACAAAAATGACCGTTAGTCAATATCTTTGAGCAAGAAAATTGACCAACGGTCATATTTTTGTGTACATTGACATAGAAAACGTTACAAATTAACTGACTATTGGTCATTTTTACTGCTTGACAAGCTCACATTCAGGCTTTATAATTTAATTAACGCCAAAAACAGCAGTATTTTTGCTCTAAGGAGTGATAAAATGGGCAAGCTCGATGCAAATAAAAAACAAAAAGAGACTTCTTTGCTTGAAACGGCTTTCAATCTTTTCACAACAAAGGGACTCACCAAAACATCAATTTCCGACATCGTCAGCAACGCCGGTGTTGCCAAGGGCACGTTCTATCTTTACTTCAAGGATAAGTACGATCTGCGCAACAAGCTGATATCTCATAAATCCTCACAGCTGTTCAAACAGGCTATCTCGCAGATGCAGTCTGTAAAAATGGATCATGACTTTGAATCGGATATAATCTTTGTCATCGACAACATCATCAACCAGCTGACAGAGAACAAGGCATTGCTGCATTTCATATCCAAGAATCTGAGCTGGGGCGTTTTTAAAACTGCTATCACAACAAAGACAGATGAAAAAGACGTTGACTTTGCCGACGTTTACAATATGATAATCGAGAATGCGCCGAACACCGTCAAAGACCCCGAGATAATGGTGTTTATGATAATCGAGCTTGTAAGCTCGTCCTGCTATTCCTCGATACTTTATTCAGAGCCGTGCGATATAGGAACGCTCAAACCCTATCTTTACCAGAGCATCAAGCATATCCTGCACGACCACATTGATTACTGACATTTTCAATACCCCCTTGAAAAAAAGAGTGGACTCTCAATTCTGAGGATCCACTCTTTTGATTTTATTCTGTTACTGTCTGAGGTAAACGCCGTTTTCCTCGATGTATTCTTCCATGTCCTCTTTGTAGCCAAGCTCCAGAGGATCGGTGCTTTCAAGTGCCTTGAGCGCACGCTGTCCGATGTCACTGCGATAGTGAACGTCTTCCCAGTTGATCTTCTTGACAGCCGCATAGCTCTTGTCGAGCGCACCCTGCAAAGTAAGCGCAGTGCAGGTCACGCCGAGCACACGTCCGCCGTTGTTTGTGAACTTGCCGTCAGCAAGCTTGGTGCCTGCGTGGTAAACAAATGCACCATCGACCTGACCGTTCTCGTCAAGTCCCGTGATCTCGTAGCCTTTCTTATAGCTTGTCGGATAGCCGCCGCTTGCCATGACAACGCAGGTGCAGTATCCCTCTTTCCAGCCGATGTTCACATCAGCCAGCCTGTGCTCATAGATAGCCTCGAAAATCTCGCAGAGGTCGCCGTCGAGCATCGGCAGAACTACCTGTGTCTCGGGGTCACCGAAACGGCAGTTATACTCTATCACCTTGGGACCCTTTGGCGTGAGCATAAGTCCGAAATACAGACAGCCCTCAAAGGTACGTCCCTCAGCGTTCATTGCGTTTATCGTCGGCAGGAAGATCTGCTCCATGCACTGCTTAGCGATGTCCTCGGTGTAATAAGGGTTCGGTGCAACTGTGCCCATTCCGCCCGTGTTGAGTCCGAGGTCGCAGTCGAGCGCTCTTTTGTGATCCATTGAGGAGATCATCGGAACGACAGTCTTTCCGTCTGTGAACGACAGCACCGATACCTCCGGACCTGTCAGGAATTCCTCAACAACGATCGTCGAGCTGCTCTTGCCGAATTTGAGCTCGTCTATCATCGAGTGGATAGCCTCAACAGCCTCTTCCTCATTCTGTGCAAGTATAACGCCCTTGCCCAGCGCAAGTCCGTCAGCCTTGATAACAGCGGGGTAGGTGTTCTGCTTTTTAACATAAGCGATAGCCTCAGCGCTGTTGTCAAATACCTCATACTGTGCAGTCGGGATATTGTACTTTTTCATAAGCTCTTTTGAGAACACCTTGCTGCCCTCGATTATCGCAGCGTCTTTCTTAGGACCGAAAGTCTTGAAGCCCTCTGCCTGCAAAGCATCTACCATGCCCAGCACCAGCGGGTCATCGGGTGCAACAGCTACCATATCGACCTTGAGCTTTTTGGCAAGCGCCACAACGCCCTCGATATCTGTTGCCGCAACGTCAAAGCACTCTGCATACTTTGAGATGCCGCCGTTGCCCGGTGTGCAGTACAGCTTGCCGACTTTCTTTGACTCGGCAAGTTTCATTATGATTGCGTGTTCACGACCGCCGCCGCCAACAACGAGTATATCCATAGTTTTTTTCCTCCCAGAAAAGATTAGTGGTGGAACAGTCTGATTCCTGTGAACGCCATAGCGATGTTGTACTTGTTGCAGGTCATGATAACATGGTCGTCACGGATAGATCCGCCCGGCTCTGCAATGTATGCAACGCCCGACTTCTTTGCTCTTTCGATGTTGTCGCCGAACGGGAAGAATGCATCAGAGCCGAGGCAAACGTCCTTGTTCTTAGCGATCCATTCTTTCTTTTCCTCAGCTGTCAGCACCTCGGGCTTAACTTTGAAAAGTGTCTGCCATACGCCGTCAGCGAGAACATCGTCGTGCTCGTCAGAGATGTAAACGTCGATAGTGTTGTCTCTGTCAGGACGTCTTATGTCGTCAACGAACTGCAGTCCGAGTACCTTTGGATGCTGGCGCAGCCACCAGATATCAGCCTTGTTTCCTGCAAGTCTTGTGCAGTGGATCCTCGACTGCTGACCTGCGCCGATGCCGATAGCCTGTCCGTTCTTGACATAGCAAACAGAGTTTGACTGTGTGTATTTGAGTGTGATGAGCGAGATAACAAGGTCGGTCTTCTTGTCGTCGGGGATGTCCTTGTTGTCGGTAACGATGTTTGTGAGCATATCGTTGTCTATCTTCAGCTCGTTTCTGCCCTGCTCGAAAGTAACGCCGTAAACCTGCTTTCTCTCGATAGGTGCAGGAACATAGCTCTCATCGATCTGAATGATGTTGTATGTGCCTTTTCTCTTGGACTTGAGTATCTCAAGTGCCTCATCGGTGTAGGACGGTGCGATGATGCCGTCGGAGACCTCACGCTTGATAAGGTTAGCTGTGCAGGCATCGCACTCGTCGGAAAGAGCGATGAAATCGCCGTATGATGACATTCTGTCAGCGCCTCTTGCCTTTGCGTAAGCGCAAGCCATAGGTGTCAGCTCGCCGAGGTCGTCAACAAAGTATATCTTTGCCTCTGTCTCTGTCAGGGGAGTTCCCACAGCCGCACCGGCAGGTGAAACGTGCTTGAACG